>NZ_OZ252014.1:909375-1212500 GCF_965247405.1 Ekhidna sp. | reverse complement strand
CTGTCTCAACCATGAGCTCGGTGAAATTGTAGTTCCGGTGAAGATGCCGGATACCCGCAACGGGACGGAAAGACCCCGTGAACCTTTACTATAGCTTCACATTGGTATTGGGTAAATGATGTGTAGGATAGCTGGGAGACTCTGAAGCTGTGTCGTCAGGCATGGTGGAGTCGTTGGTGAAATACCAGCCTTTATTTATCTGATGCCTAACCCCGAAAGGGAGACAGTGTGTGGTGGGTAGTTTGACTGGGGTGGTCGCCTCCAAAAGAGTAACGGAGGCTTTCAAAGGTACCCTCAGCACGCTTGGTAACCGTGCGCAGAGTGCAATAGCATAAGGGTGCTTGACTGTGAGGCCTACAAGCCGAGCAGGTAGGAAACTAGGATATAGTGATCCGGCGGTTCTGTATGGAAGGGCCGTCGCTCAAAGGATAAAAGGTACTCCGGGGATAACAGGCTGATCTCCCCCAAGAGCTCATATCGACGGGGAGGTTTGGCACCTCGATGTCGGCTCGTCACATCCTGGGGCTGGAGAAGGTCCCAAGGGTTGGGCTGTTCGCCCATTAAAGTGGCACGCGAGCTGGGTTCAGAACGTCGTGAGACAGTTCGGTCCCTATCTGTTGTGGGCGCAAGAAATTTGAGTAGATCTGACTTTAGTACGAGAGGACCGAGTTGGACAAACCGCTGGTGTACCAGTTGTTCCGCCAGGAGCACTGCTGGGTAGCTACGTTTGGAAGGGATAAGCACTGAAAGCATCTAAGTGCGAAACCCACTACAAGATGAGATTTCTTTTAAGGGATGTTCTAGATTAGGACGTAGATAGGCTGCAGGTGTAAAGGCAGTAATGTCAAAGCTGAGCAGTACTAATTACCCATAAGCTTTCTTAAAGCGTTTCGATAAACTCGCAATTTTTCAAGTGAATCTTTCTTTTATATGTCAAGACATTAAGTCCTGTCCAATAATGGATATAGGCAAAATTTATGGTGATTATAGCGACGGGGTCCACCTCTTCCCATTCCGAACAGAGAAGTTAAGCCCGTCAGCGCTGATGGTACTGCCGTAATAGGTGGGAGAGTAAGTCGTTGCCAGTTTATTAACAAAGCCCTCTTAGAAATAAGAGGGCTTTTTTTGTTTTATAATAACTTACCACCTAGGAAGTCGTTTAGTCAATTTTATATTAGCATATGGTGATTTGGTGGGTCCTTTCTCTTTTTCTAGCAGTTCCGATTCTGGTTCATCTATTTGATTTTCGAAGGGCTAAAAAGCTCTATTTTTCGACTATTAAATACATTGATAAGCTGTCTTCTAAAACTAAGTCAAAGTCAAGACTGAAATATTTGCTGGTCTTAGGAAATCGAATTCTATTTTTTTGTTGCGTTCTATTTTGTCTGTGGCAATTGTTGGTCTTCGATGCTAAAATAAATGGGCCCGTATTCGTTTATTACGATAACTCAATCAGCTCATCCTATAGTAAAGGAGATCTTGTTTTGGAGGAAACAGTGCAATCCTTGCTTGATAGAGGTTTGAAACCAATCAGTCTTTATGACAATTTAAGTTCTCAGCAGGTATCCTCTTTATCTGATTTATCAATTCCTCATAGCTATACCTCTGTAGATTTAAATCGTTTTTTTAGTAATGAATTTAAACGTGAAGGTAGTAGTCTTTTTATTTCTGATTTTCAACTAATAAAAGTTCAGGAACTGCAGGAATTTGATATTGATTCCAACCGACATTATGATCTCGTATTGTTGAATGACCTAAATGATGACAGAAATGTATTTGTAGATAGCCTATGGATCGAGGTAAATTCTAGTGATTTATCCAAGTTATCAATTTTTGTGGATTTTGTAGTGTCCAATGCTATTGATGGAAATTTGGTTGTGAAGTTAATTCAAGAAGGGAGGCAATTGAGCTCTGTTGTTAAAGGCGTTGAGGGATTGAATGTCATTGAATTTGATGTTCCAATTGATGCATATGGACAATACTCTTTGATGATAAGTGGTGATGATGTGCTATACGATAATGAGTTTTATTTCATTCAAGAAGTGAGTAACAAACCATCTATTACGATTTTGAATAAAGGAGATTCGAGGGCAATTGAGGAGGTTTTTAACAATCCTGCACTTTTTGAAACTGAAATTTTGGACATTCAGAATTTGGACTATGAATTGATAAGTGGATCAGATTTAATTGTTTTTAATGCTTTTACGGAGCTTCCAAGCAACTTAATTGATCAATTTGCCGATAAGCATTTTCTTATAATCCCGTCTGATTCTATCGAAAATCAATCATACGAAAATCTGGAAGGATTATCTTTTTCTTCAAGACAGGCAAATAATCTTCAGATTGATATGGTGGAAGGTAATTTGCTAATGAGAGGAATTTTTGAGAAGAATGCTTCACCTGGTTCACTTCCGATTTTAAAACCAGTATTTAATGTCCAAGGCTCATATGAGCCAATTATTAATTATCGAGATAATAGTCCTTTTCTTTTCGTTAATGAAAGGAAATATGTTTTCAATACTGCTTTGAATGCAGTTTCAGGATTTGAAACCAATGCTTTATTTCTACCTATTTTATATCAAATTGCTTTTTCCTCTGTGGGTGGTATAGAAGCACCTTATGTTTATCCTGGAAAAACTGTTGAGCTTAATGTTTCTACTTCAGATGTACCAATCAGGATGGTAAAAGATGGATTTGAGTTAATTCCTACTTTCAATTCATCGGGATCACAAACCGTGATTCAAGTTCCGGAAAATATTGATCCTGGATTTTATTACTTAATTCAAGAAGAGGACACTTTACGGCAAATTGCAATTAATATTCCTAAAGAGGAATCAATAATGATTTCTCCAACCCTCGATGAATTAAAACTAACTTTCGAGAAATTTGAAAATGTGAATGTTTCTGAAGCTTACAATGGATCAGGAAATACCGTCTTTGCAACGGCAGAACCTATTGGCTTATGGAAATATGCATTAATTTTGGCCATATTGTTAGTTCTTACTGAAACAATGCTGCATAGATATTTCAGATGAGCATATTGCTGAAGAATGTTTACGTCTTAGATCCCCACTCACCAGCTCACACTAAGCAAGCTAACATACTTATTGAAAAAGGTAAGATTACTTCACTCAATGGAAAATCTGCACAAAAGGAAATCGACCTTCAGGGAAGGATGGTGAGTTGTGGCTGGGTGGATTTAAATGCACAATTCTGTGATCCAGGAAATGAGCACAGAGAAGATATTAATAGTGGTTCAGAAGTGGCTAGTGCGGGGGGATTTACAGATGTATGTTTAATCCCCGAAACAGAACCTCCTGTTACGTCAAAAAGTAACGTCAGTTACTTGATCAGAAAAGCACCTAATTATTTAGACATACATCCGCTTGCTGCTGTCAGTGATTCATTAGAGGGCGAGAACCTGACAGAAATGCTGGATTTACATGAATCTGGTGCGGTTGCTTTTTCAGAGGGTGATCAAGCAATCTGGAATGCCAAGCTCCTTTTAAAAGCGCTGCAGTACACTGGTGACATTAATGTTCCAATTGTACAGAATGCCAGAGATTTTAATCTTTCTCAAGGTACACATATGCATGAAGGTAAGGTGAGCACTCTTTTAGGATTGAGAGGTGAGCCTTCACTTTCTGAAGAGTTAATTATTCAGCGTGATATTGATATACTCAAGTATAGTGGAGGGAGCATCCACTTTAGTCGTCTTTCAACCGCTCGAGGTGTTGAGCTAATTAAAAAAGCTAAAAAAGAAGGACTATCTGTGACCTGTGATGTGGGGATTCATCATTTATTATTTTCTGAAAATGATATTGGTGATTTTGATACCAACCATAAAAGTTTGCCGCCCTATCGATCAGAGAAGGATAGAAAAGCTTTGGTTAAAGGAGTAAAGGATGGAACGATTGAAGCGATTTGTTCCAACCACCGTCCCTTGGATCAGGAGTGCAAACAGCTGGAATTTGATCTGGCAGATCCAGGAAGCATATCACTCCAGACCTTTTACCCATCGCTATTAAAGCTATCTAAGGAAATCCCAATGGAAATTCTAATAGAGAAGGTAACATATGGTCCAAGAAAGATCATGAGAATGGAGGAATTTAAGATTGACAAAGGAGAGAAGGCCAAACTAACCATCTTTGATCCACACAGGGAATGGAAGTTGAATGATACCTCCAATTTGTCAAAATCCCGAAATTCTCCTTTTTGGAACTCTGAATTAAAGGGGGAGGTGATTGGTACGATTAACGGAACCAGTATAAAGCTTAAATAACCGTGATAAAATCCACGATCAAGTATTCCATTTTATGTGGAGTATTCCTAATAGGTCTATTCTTCATTTCCATCAATTTTGGTAGTAATCCATTGTTGGATATGCGACATTTCTTCTTTGATTTAGGTGTTTTTTTTCTATTCATATATTTCAGCGGTAAGGAATTTAAGGACTACAGGAATGACGGTTATTTCCATTTTTGGCAAGGCATCAGTATTGGTTTTATCGTAATGATTCCCGCTGTACTGATTTTTTCTATAGCTTTTTATACTGTTTTTGAAGCGAACCCAGAATTACTTGATGCATACAAGGAAGGAGCTAAAGCCATGTTGGTAGACAAGAAAGACTTATATCTAGAAAAGTTCTCCGTAGAGCAGTACCAGCAACAGCTTGCCGCTGTGGATGAAGAAACAACAGTTCGGCTGTTGATAAGCACCTTTTGGAAGAAAATCATCGCTGGGTTCCTTATAACTCCTGTAGTTGGGATAATTTTAAGAAAAAAACCTAAATAAACTATGAACAATCACGCAATCAAATCCGGACTGATGGTAGGTGTAATTGGTATTGTCCTTACCCTACTCCTTTATATAGTAAATGCAGCCCTTCTTGTGTCCATGTGGATGCTTTTGTTTTTTATCGTATTTCTAGCTCTAGTATGCTATTTCGGTATTCAGCATAGAAACGAAATAGGAGGATACATGTCTTTTGGAAAAGCATGGGTGTACTCTATGCAAGTTTTCATTGCAGCAGGGCTTTTAAGTACCATCTTCAATCTACTATTGTATAATGTGATTGATCCTGAACTGCCTGAAATGTTAGCTGACCAGTCTGTAGAAAATGCTGAGTCGATGATGCGTAATTTCGGCATGCCAGAGGATCAAATGGATGAAGCCCTTGAAAAAACCAGATCAGATACATTAGATCGATTCACAGTATCAGGTTCTGTTATGGGATTTTTATGGGGATTAATTATTTATGCCATACTTTCGCTTATAACTGGGGCAATAATTAAGAAGAAAGAACCTGAACTTGAAGGCTAAAGATCTATCGATAGTTATACCTGTTTATAATGAGGAAGAATCCATTCCAGAGCTTTTGGAGTGGATTTTTCGCGTTGTAGATGAAGGTGATATTAATACTGAAATATTGCTTGTTGATGATGGAAGCTCTGACAGTTCGTGGGCTGTAATAAGCAAGTTTGCCAAAATAGATCAGCGAGTAGTTGGCTATCGGTTTAATCGGAATTACGGTAAATCAGCAGCTCTTCAAACTGGTTTTAACAAAGCCAGCGGAAATGTAGTCATTACCATGGATGCTGACATGCAGGACAGTCCGGATGAGATTCCGGAACTGATGAAGATGTTGACAACTCTGGATTTGCACATTGTTTCCGGCTGGAAGAAAAAGCGACATGATCCTATAAGTAAAACCATTCCTTCAAAACTTTTCAACTGGGTCACCCGGATGGTTTCAGGTATAGGGTTGCATGATTTTAACTGCGGGCTAAAAGCTTATCAAAGAGACGTGGTTAAAAATATCCACGTATATGGAGAAATGCATCGCTATATTCCGCTCATTGCTAAGTGGAACGGGTTTAATAAGATAGGAGAAAAGGAAGTAGCGCACAGGGCACGAAAGTATGGTTCTACGAAGTACGGTATGAAGCGCTTTGTAACAGGTTTTTTGGATTTACTTTCTGTCACGTTCGTTTCAAGATTTAAGAAAAATCCGATGCACTTTTTCGGTGTTTTTGGCAGCCTGTCTTTCATAGGTGGTTTCTTTATTACCCTATGGATCATTGGAGAGAAACTATATCGTCAATATCACGGAATGGCTCGAAGAGACGTTGTTGATCAACCACTCTTCTTTCTGGCCTTAGTTGCTTTGATAGTGGGAATGCAGCTGTTTTTGGCTGGATTTATTGCGGAAATGATGATCCAATTAAATCAAAAAAAAGGCGACTATCTGATAGCTGAAAAGACCGAGGATCCTATCACATCCACGGAGAACTATGCCTAAATATTCAATCATTGTTCCTGTATACAATCGTCCTGATGAAATAGATGAGTTGCTTGAAAGTCTTGTTGGTCAGACTCACAAGGATTTTGAGGTGCTCATTGTTGAGGACGGCTCTACTCAAAAGTGTGATGATATCATCCCAAAGTACCGCTCAAAACTCAATATTTCTTATTTCTACAAGGAAAATAGCGGACAGGGATTTAGCAGGAATTATGGTTTTGAAAGAGCAAGGGGTGAATGGTTTATCGTATTTGATTCTGATTGTATCATCCCCTCAAATTATCTTGAGGAGATAGAGAAATATTTAGATATTCATGATGTCGATGCTTTTGGTGGTCCAGATCGGGCTCATGAAAGCTTTAGCGATGTGCAAAAGGCAATCTCATATTCTATGACTTCATTGTTTACTACCGGAGGGATTAGGGGGAGTAAAAAACACGTTGGAGTGTTCCATCCCAGAAGTTTTAATATGGGAATTCACAAGCGGGTGTTTGAAAAAACAAAGGGATATATCTTACCAAAGAAGGGGGAGGATATTGAATTTAGCATCCGGATTGTTCGGGAAGGTTTTAAGACTGCTTTAATAGAGAAAGCATTTGTTTATCATAAACGAAGAACCAATTTCAGGCAATTCTACAAGCAACTTCACTTTTTTGGGACCGCACGCATCAATATTTTTAGATTTTTCAAGTCTGAACTAAAACTGGTTCATTTTTTTCCAGCTATATTCTTCATTGGGGTGATTGCTGGCTTCATTTCTTTTTTTGTACTTCCACCCATTGCACGGATTATATTATCACTATATCTGGTGTATTTGGTAGCAATTCTTATTGATTCGACATTAAAAACAAGAAGCCTGTTCATTGGTTTTTTGTCGGTATTCGCATCTGTTATTCAATTGACAGCTTATGGAATAGGGTTCATTAAAGAAGGCTTGATTTACCTAAGAAAAGGTTAGTAGTATCTTTGAAGTATGCAAATCACTTTAACTACGCCGGCCCTTTTATTCCCAGCAATTTCGTTGCTCCTTCTCGCATACACCAATCGATTTTTAGCAATAGCAACGTTAATTCGTCAGCTCCATAAAAGTTACCTAAGTGATCCTAAGAGTGTGCTTGAAGGGCAACTTAAGAACTTAAGAAAGCGCTTGTTTTTGATTAGAGCCATGCAATTGTTTGGAGTAATGAGCCTTCTTCTTTGTGTGTTGGCTATGTTCTTCATTTACCTGAAAGTAGGAGAGTGGGGAAGTGGAATTTTTGGGATATCCCTTGTTTTGCTCTTGCTTTCATTAATCATCTCCGTAAGAGAAATCCAACTATCCACCAAAGCGTTAGATCTGGAGCTGAGTGATATGGAGCTTGGTAGCAAACTTAAATTCTAAATCACAAAAGCACTCCCGCAAATTGTGTTGCGAGAGGCTTCTGTATATCCACCAAAAAAGGACCTAACTACTTTAAAAAACCACTTATGAAATACTTAGTCCATCCATTTCATGGGGTGCTTGTCGTTGTAGTATTTCATCACTTTTGTAAGCGTAAAACCCTGATATAGGACCGAGCAAACTACAACTACGTATGTCATGGTAACGATGATTTCCTGTCCCGGGAAGTTGGTTAATGAGAGTGAAACAGCTACTGGTAGCCCTCCCCTAAGTGCTCCCCATGATAGCACCGGGATGGTGCCATCATCAAAGGAGCGACTCATCGACATCAACCTGATGGGTATGAATACACTTACCCACCTAGCGAATAGCGCAAAATTGACTGCAAAGAAACCTAATGCGAAATAGTCAAGTCGAAGAGGGATAACCAACATTTCAAAACCAATTAGCACGAAAAGCATTGCAGCCAAAGTTTCCTCTAATAGTTGCCAAAAACGATATACGTATGCGCCAACTGCATTTTCCCCCTTTTCATTTCGGCCGTAATTGCCAAGAATTAATCCTGTAGTAGCAGCTACCATCATAGAAGAGACATACATTAGGTCTGCGACGTAGGATCCGCCCATCACCAGGGCCAGAGTAACCAGCACCTCAACCTCTACTTTGTCATTGTCAATGTAATTCAGGACAGAGTAACCCAACCAACCAAAGAACAGGCCGGCGATAAGTCCACCTCCCAGGTCCCTAATCAAGACCCAAGCTGCGCCTGTAAAATTTAGTGAACCCATGGCGGCCTGTTCTTTGTAAATGTTTACTAACACGAGAGCGAGCACGATGGCAATTGCACCATTGAGCAGCGCTTCTCCAGATATTTTTGTCTCCAACTCATTGGACATCTTAAACCTGCGGATGGTTTTTGTGATGGCTACAGGGTCAGTGGAGGAAATAAGTGCTCCGAATACCAATGAAGCAATGTAGCTTAAGGTAATGCCCAGCAAACCTGCAGTAAAGTATATCAAGGTTGCTATGACGAAAGTGGAAATGAGTACTCCAAAGAATGAAAGCACTAAAACTGGTATGAGCTGATCTCCAAGCTTTTTGAAGTCAACATTTAATCCTCCCGCGAATAACATAACACTGAGCACAAAACGATAAAGTACTTCCGCGAAATCGTATTTTTTTACGTGTTCAGCCAGATGAAACTCAGGAAAAAGAAAACCGAACACGAATACTAGCAGCGAAAGTGCCAACGCTAAAATTGTCAGCCCTATCGAGGATGGAAGCTTTAAATAAAATGTATTTATGAAAATAAATACACCCGAAAAAAATATAAGTACCGCAATGATGTCGAAGATGCTCATGGCTATCCTGTTTTGAGTTATCAAAAGTATGATTTTGATCAATACAGTGATCTCTGAAAATTGTTGTATAATCTTTTCAGAGATTTTCAGGAAGAGACCGTCCGTATTTTTACGGATGCAGCTAGATGAGATTCAAATGAGCTGCTTTTTTAATAAGCTCCGCCGTATTTTGAACTTTCAATTTTTTCATCATATTCACCCGATGAGTTTCCACCGTTCGGGCACTTACAAAAAGCTGCTCGGCTATTTCTTTGGTGGTCTGGCCTTCGGAAACCAATGTTAGAACCTCCATTTCACGATCGGATAGTTTTTTATGAGATTCCCCTTCTATGGCCATATTCCCAATCATGAGTTGGGATATTTCACTATTGAAATGCTTTTTCCCGTTAGCAACATTTTTAATGGCTTGAATCAGTTCATTTTCGTCTGCATTTTTGATCAGGTAACCAAATGCTCCATTTCTTACCGCTTTTACTACGTACTGTCCTTCTGCATGCATCGTGAGTACAATGAATCTTACATCAGGAAATTTTGCGCGGCAATCCTCTATTGCTTCAAGACCATTTATGCCGGGCATGGTGATATCAATAAGAACAATGTGAGGGTCAGTGCTAGCCAATAGCCCGAATAAATCTTCTGCAGATGAGGCTTCACCTACAACCTCCAAATCTTCGTTTTTTGATAAGAGTGAAATAATTCCCTCTCTGAATAGCTGGTGATCATCAACTACTATAATTCTAATCTTACTCATGGTAGTGGAATTTCTACTTCTATGGTTGTTCCTTTATTATTTGTACGTATGTCTATTGTCCCATTCGCCAGCTTTACGCGTTCTTTCATGTTTCGAATACCATTTCCGTGAGAGGATTTTTCCTGATCGAAACCGATCCCATTATCGGCAATAAAGAATCCAACATGATCCTCAAATTCACTCATTGATACTTTAAGTTCAGTCGCTTTAGAATGTTTAATTGCGTTATTAATAGACTCTTGCGCAATTCGGTATAGGGCGATGTGAATGTCATCATCAATGTCAGATTCTGCGGGCATATCGTTTTTGTAAAGCACGCGAATTGAGAAATTATCTTCAATTTGCTTTAATAAGTTACCTATTGCTTCACCGGCACCAAAATCCACAAGAACATTTGGCATCAGGTTGTTGCTCATTCGTCTTACCTCGCCAATGGTTTCATCCAGTCTTTGTAATAATTGTTTTTTTGTATCCTCACTTAATTCAGCTGCCTGAAGATTCATTCTGAGGGTCGTCAATAATGGCCCAAGACCATCGTGCATTTCTTTAGAGAGCCTGGATCGTTCTTTTTCCTCACCGTTCAGGATAGAGCGCTGATTTTCTTTTAATAGTCGTTGTTCATTTTCCTTAAAGGCACGCAGCTTTTCTTTCATTTGAATCAATGCAGCTCCCATTTTATCCTGCTTGCTTAGTGGCTTGTAGTCAGCATCAAAGTTTCCTGAACCGATCTCATTTGCAAAGACCACTGTCTCTCTAAGCGCACTTACAAGCTTTTCCAGTGCCATAAACATTCGTCCGATCTCATCTTCTCTTTTTTCATCGTATGGAACTTCATTTAATACACCTTTAGACATATTCATCAAGGTTTTTTCCATGGTAACGATCGGTCGGACAATCATTCTGGAGAGGAAGTAGGATACCACTAACACAAAAACCAGGATGACAATGAAAATGTAGAATAGGTTGTTTTGTAGTTTTTTAAGGGGGAATAAGGCTTCCTGACGATCTATTTCCGTCAAAATCACCCACTTCAGTCCGTTTATGTTTATGCCTTCGTACGAACTAAACACCTCGGCACCCCTGTAATCAGAGTAGGTAGCTTCTTCAGACTCTCCATTTAGAGCTCTGATGACACCCTGTGTTTTTACTTCCACCTGAGGATTTTTCACATTAAATCTGGGTTTTGTAAGCAACTGATAATTTTCCCCTACCAGGTAGGACTCCCCGGTCTGTCCCAAACCAGTTCGTTCCAATAAGATTTCCTGTATACCTGGAATCTCAGCGATTGCCACCAGAATTCCTTCATCTTTTTTTCCGATAAATCCAACTTTGATTTGCCCAACGGGATGAAGCGGAGACAGATCTACCAGTTGAACATTTGAATTTATCGGTACGCTGAATCCCTTTTCAATTAACGAGTCAGGAAGCTTTTCATACCTGGTCAATGATGCAAAATATTCGTCCTCTACATGCTCTTCACTCAGTAATTGTCTGAATGCTGCAATTCTATCATTGAGCTCTGTTTTAATTTTGACAATCTTAAGCTGTTTCACCGATGACAGCTGTAGCAATACACGTTCCTTAAGTGCAGTGTCAAATTGTGTGTAGAAGAGTGAGCTCAGCATGGCAATTAGCACTAGAGACAAAGCCACTAGTAGCATCGCCAGTTTATTACCAATATTTACTCTGCTAAGCATCGTGTAAAATTATCTGGTTAATTTTTTTAAGATAATAAGGAAAAATACGGATGAAAGAAATGGCAAAAGCCGGAACCCCGGCTTTAAACTCACTTTCTGTTTTTGATAATAATAGCAAGCAAGATCGCCACGATGTAAATGATGACTCCATACATCGTAGTGATCATGGACACTTTGAGTCCACCCGCAAGCATGGCAGGTGACACTGCTCCCATCTGCTGAATAGCCTCAAAAGCTGAAAACATACCAATGAGTTGTCCAAGAATTCCTGTAATGACAGCCAGCAAACCGACATTTTTTATTTGTCCCACAGATTGATCCTTGCTGAGGAAGCATTTTGTGGCAAAGAAAACAACTGCTGCCAGTTGGATTGTGAGGATACTCATAAAGAGCATTCCTCCCATTTGAAATAATTCAATCATAATTTTTCATTTTTGTTAAACATGGCAACAAAGCAAGAATTACTGTCTCTTGAATGAAAGGTAGTATCCACTCTCAAACATGTCGTTTGTCTTTTTTACTTACATTTTTCCGCGAAAAAGTACATCTTCGGCTTCATGTTCGCTAAAAAACAATGGATTTTCTGGCTCAGTGTATGGCTGCTATTAGTTCTCCTGTTCAGCACATCACTGAATGGATTCATCGTTTCCACTTATTTCGTTACACTCCTGATGCCAATAGTTATAGCCACTTCAGTTTTTTTTAATCGTTTTTTGGTGCCCAGGTATTTGCTTCAAAACAGGAAATGGACATTTAGTCTTTATTTTTTCTATATGCTGGTAGTTTCGATTTACCTGGAGCTGCTGGTGATGGTGCTGGCGTTCGTCATTCTGGCTGATTATCAGATCGATAATTTAGGGAAAATTGCGGGTGATATTTATCTACTCACACTCATTCTTTATTTGGTGGTGCTAGTGGAAGGATTGGTCTTATCCATTCAAAAATTAAAAGAGAATGCCAAAAGAATAGAGGAAATAGAGCTTCAGCTAGTGAAGCATAGGCGTGAAGAAATTACAATTCGTTGCAATCGAAAGAATGTGCTTTTGAAACTATTTAACATTCAATTCATTGAGAGTTTAGGTGATTATGTAAAGGTTCATGCAAAGGATCGAACGTACACAACCAAAGAAAAAATTAGCACTTTTGAGGGAAGACTTCCGGATTCCTTCATACGAATTCACCGCTCTTTCCTCGTTAATAAGGATCATGTTGATTTTTTTAATAAAGAAGTTGTCAATGTAGGTGATAAGGAGTTACCCATCGGAAGGAAGTACAAAAAATCGGCATCTGAGGCTCTTCAAGCTAGTCTCATTGCCTAAAGAATCTTTTTCCTTTAAAGCTGAACGAGTGAAGCGTGTGAAATGTGAATACGGTTTCCTCCGTTGAGCTCAGGGAGAGATTGCCCTCATTGCTCATTACGTAAAATTGGATTTTGACACCTTCAGAATTAATGTCAAGCAAGTAGAATTGTTGCTGATCCTGATCAAATCCAAAGTATTCGATGTTACCGGTTCCTTGATCTATTTTTAGTACATCAGGTTTTACTTTTTGGACGTTCCATGGTTGGCCTTCATCAGATTTGAAATCACCTTCCAGGATGGTGAAAATAGTTTTGATATCACCCTCAGCATTTTTTGGATAAACTTTGGTGCTTGCAAGTATCGCCTGCTCAAGCTTTTGCTTTACTATCTCCGCGTAATTAGAAATGCTGTCATTTAACACCTCCGGAAAGGAAAGAAATAAAAAAGATGTGCTGCTTCCTCTTCTATTATTAATGGTTTTGTGTATCAAATCCTGGAATCCGTAGGTTCTTAGCTCCAGCATTTTACCCTTAACCAGTCTTCCTTTGGTCTTTGCCACCTCGGTTATTTTAAGACTTTTTGGATTGATATCCTGAATTCTAAATGTTCTGATGGTATACGTTTTACTGCGAATGTTTGCTGTATTAGGCTTGTCAGAAGCGATGTGTTTAATGGTTACTTCTCTATCATTATTTATATAAAAGGTATTACTCCACCATTTTTCACCCACATCATCGTAATAAACATAATTCAATTTGCTGTCCAACCAGTCCATGGCCGATTGAAACAGGATTTCATCCTGCTCTGGACTTTGCGCAAGCATAACGGAGGAAAACAAAGAGAAAGAAAAGGCTATCAGTATCCTCATTTTAAAACTGACTGTCTCTCTCTATTCACACTTAAGCTAAGAACATCAGGTCTGGCATAGTGTCCTGAGGGATCAAAGTTTTGTCGTTCTTCACGCACTCTTTTATGATTTATCTCCACCACAATTAAATCTTCTTTATTGACTACAGGCTCAATCACCCATGACCCATCAGGTGCCGCAAGGCATGACCCACCATCCGCTAATGTGCTTTGGGTAACTTTTTGCATTTCTTCTGAGAAAGGAAGATCACCCGGTATATCCATGGGTCTAAAAATACCAGAAACCCCCATCACATAAGATCTGGATTCCTGAGCGATCACAGGAATAAGTTTTTCTGTATTTCTTTTATTTCCCGGCCATATTGAAACATGCAGATCTTCCCCCTGAGCATACATTGCCGCTCTGGCTAATGGCATCCAGTTTTCCCAGCAGTTTAGGCCTCCAACAGTGAACGGAGGTAACTTGTGAGTGATCAGTCCATGTCCATCTCCTATACTCCAGGATAGTCTTTCTTCATAGGTCGGCATTAGTTTCCTATGAATAGACTTTATTTTTCCTTCGTGATCAATAAATATCATTGAACAATATAAGCTATGACCACCTCGGTCGGAAGGGCGCTCTATGGTTCCCAGGTAGACGGAAATTTCTTTTTCTTTAGCAAGTTCACACAGAGAATCAAGCTGGCCTTCCTCAATATTTATTGCTTGCTGTGAGTAAAGTGCATGTATCTCCTTTTGAAAAGATGAATTGAAAGCTGCACCATTTAACTGTTCAAGCCAAAATGGATAGCCGGGAACCAGAGCTTCACCAAATACAATCAATTTTGCATCCTGGTCAGCGGCTTTGGTTACAAAGGTCATCACCTTCTCCAGTGTTTTTTCGCGACTAAGCCAAATAGGCGCTATTTGAGCGATTGCTACTTTGATCGAGTCTTTCATATACTACTGGTCTTAATGGATCACTAAAATAATTGGAATTATCTTGCATATGTAACCACTGCCGGATGAGTACACTAAATGACGAGGATTTACTTGTTAGACTCAATCTGCTAGAGTCTTCTGTGCCACATGCCTGGGTGTCTTGGGATGATCCCAAAACCATCTATGTGGAGAAGAGTACATGTGAAGACATCCTGCCAAAAGGAGATTACAAGCTTGAAAATATGGTTACAGGAGAATGTCTGAAAAATATTCTTTCCTATTATCAGAATATTTCCAACACAACCCTGGAGACAAACTTTACCATAAAAAATAATGGACAAGTTTGTGATGTTACCTGTGCCTCTATTTTGAAGGAAGGTGAGGTTAGAAGCCTGTGGTTTGTCATTCCTGAAAAAGATAATTCTATCTTCTATCTTCAAAATGCCGCCCATGACTTTCGATCACCATTAGCCTCCATACTAGGAGTGGTGAATCTGATGCATCATTCAATAAAGAATGATGAAGAGATAGACAGAGGAGAAATGACTACTTACCTTGACATGATTAAGGTAAATACTGACAAGACATTGAGATTGGCCGATGAGATCATGGAACTGGCTGAGATCGAGTCTGAAAGCTACGATTTAAAAATGAAGCCGATTGTAGTAAAGGATTTTATGTCTAACTATCTAGCAACCCACCGGCTTTTAACTCTTAAAAAGAAAATTACGGTGCAATTTGAGTCAGACTTGAATTCTGAGGCCATGATTAATGAGTCAAAGTTGACACGTGCTCTTGATAATATTATGAGCAATGCGGTCAAATTCAGCAAGCCAGAATCAAATATCAAAGTTCAGCTGACAGAGGAAAATGATGTTATACGGTTAACGATTTCAGATCAAGGAATTGGTATGACTCCAGATATTCTGAAAAATGTTTTTGTGAAGTTTGGCAGCTCCAAAAGAGATGGCCTGGATGGAGAACCAAGTCATGGATTAGGAATGTCCATCGTTCAGCAAATCATGCGACTACATGGAGGAAATGTTGAAATAACCAGCAAAGAGGGAATGGGTACTTCGGTTAGTTTGATTTTAAAAAAGAAGCAATGAAAAAGATAATAATAGCGGACGATTCATTTTTTCAGCGGAAGACGCTTCAGGATATCCTTAAAGATTTGGGACATGAGTCTGAAGCTGTGTCCTCCGGTGAAGAATTACTGGAAAATCTAAGTGCATCTCATGACTGCATTTTTCTGGATCTGTTAATGGGCGGAATGTCAGGTATTGATGTGCTGAAGGAACTCAAAGCCAGAGGCAATGAAACTCCAGTAGTAGTAATAACGGCAGATATACAGAAAGCAAGACGAGAGGAAGTAATGAGTCTGGGTGCTACAGCATTTATGAATAAGGTGGTTAACAAGGATGAACTTGTCTCCATATTGAATAACATTTTTAACTAAGCGATACAGATATGCTCAATTCAAAACAAGTAGATACAATTACAGAGATCATCAACATAGGGGTTGGTAAAGGTTCTGCGTCGCTAAGTCAAATGATTGATGGTGAGATTCTATTGAATGTACCTTACGTAAATGTGATTACGTTCGATGATGTGCTTTCAGAAATAAAAAAGCTTGGAGGTGGCGATCAGGTGCACTCTGTGGAGATGCGGTTTTCCGGTGAATATGAAGGAAGCGCCAATGTGATCCTACCGGGAGACAGTGCCAAGCAGCTGGCCTCACTGTTGATTCATGAAGACCCAGACTCTGCCACCATTGAAGAAATGAAAGATGGTCTAATGATTGAAGTTGGAAATATTATCCTCAATGCGATCATGGGGTCATTTGGTAATATTTTGGATGCACCACTGGACTATCATATGCCAAAAAGCTATCAGGGTGATGTGGAAGGAATATATGGACAGCTCGACAAGCAACGATACAATCAGGTGCTCGTATGTCACACAAATTTTTCCATTCGTGGCAAGAATATTAGCGGTGATATACTTATTATGTACGAGATGGGCTCGTTTGATAAATTATCAGATATGCTCAATAAGATGATAGAAAGCTAGTCTCTGATAATCTCGAACGAATGGGTTTGCTCTGCACTCAATGATCCCGCAACGGAGCAGTATTTCGTGGTAGCAAGATCAACAATTCTTTCAGCCTCCTCCTCAGTAAGGTCAGGAGAATAGATGGAATATTTTAAATGAATTTTTGTGAAGCCACGCGGATGTTCGTCTCTTCGTTCCCCGCTAATCTCTGCTTTCAGGTCTACAAAGGTTTTTCTGCGTTTTTTCACCATTGAAACAATCTCAACTGCGGCACAGGCACCCAACGCAGACAATAGCATTTCAGTGGGTGATTGATACTGTTTGACGTCTGCAGATCGCATGTCGACCTCTATTTGATTACCGTTTTCATTGGTGGAGGTAAACTCTTCGTCACCTTTATATTTCAAGTCTATTTTCATGGAATTTAATTTAAAACCAAAATTACCTTTGATATCATCAAGATAAGATAACATCAGGCTAAAAATAGGGTTCCATTGCACGCTTACTTTTGGTGATTCAAAATCAACCAAGCATGGAACTATTTAAAGGCCTTTCCGGCAAATTTCTTATCCCATATGCCTTAACTCTAATCTTTGGAGTTTGGACCTATTTCAGCATCTCTAATATTGATCACTATCATGAGGTGAAGGATGCATTAATGACTTTTCATAATCAGCTACTTGAGTTAAGAAAGGATGAAAAAGACTTTTTAGCTCGTGAATTTAAAAATCCTGAATTTCTCATTTCCGGAGAAAGCAAATACATCAATTCTTTCAACCGGACAGCATCAGAGCTTGATAGCTTGATAGATTTTTTTGTAAACACTGAGGTAATCTCAGAAAATGAACAAGACAGTCTAAATATATTTCTAGCTGAGTACACGAAAAGTTTCAATGATTTAACCTATCTGATAAAAAAGCGAGGATTTAAAGATTGGGGAGTTGAGGGAGAACTAAGGAAGCGCATTCATTATGTAGAGGATGATGATACCCAATATGATCGAGCCTATATGCTGATGTTGAGGCGACACGAGAAAGATTTTTTTCTTCGAAATGATCTTAAATATCTTGAGAAGTTTCAGGAAGGGGTCGTCGAATTCGAAAAGCACTTGAAAAGGGTGGTTAGGGATAACTCTAAAAGACAAGAACTTTTGGCAAAAATTGATGCATACGAGTTTCATTTTCGACATATCGTAGATTTATCCACTCGCATCGGACTTACGGAAGAGGAGGGATTTCACGGTCAAATGAGAACTGCGGTACATCAGCTTACTCCCTACGTTGATGATCTTATAACTGAAGTGAATCAACTCGTAAACAAGAAGGTGAGGCAAAATGAAATAGCGCTTTTGATCCTTTTTGTTCTAATTTTTATTACCGGTGCAGTTATCCTCTTTTGGCACATTAATAAAATCACCAGGAACATCAATATTATAAAAAACAGCTCCATGCTTTTAGCAGAAGGAAGCTTCCCTAAGAAAATGAGAGTAAACAGTAGGGATGAATTAGGACAAGCTCATAATGCGCTGAACATACTTACCGAGGGCTTAAGGGAAAAAACCAACTTTGCAGAAAAAATCAGAAAAGGAAAACTGGATGCGGAGTTTCAAACACTAAGTGATCATGATATTCTCGGGCAGTCACTCATCGATATGAGAGATAACTTAAAAGCAGTGATAGAGGAGACAAACAGTGTAGTAAATAAAGCAGGAGAGAAGGGTGATCTGGAGGCTCGAATGGATATTATGGGGAAAAAAGGGGCCTGGAAGGAACTAACCGAATCGATTAACAATCTTCTTTATTCCATATCCACTCCTCTTATCACACTCAATCGCATTATCAATGAAATTGCAAAAGGAGACATCACCCAGAGGTATAAGAGTCATGCGGAAGGTGATATTGGCAATCTGGCTAACAATCTGAATAAGGCGATGGATAACCTCACAGTTTTAATGCTGGAAATTTCAGAGTCAGCGGATACCATAGAAGGGTCTACCGAGGAAATGATGGTGGCGAGCAAGGAAATGAATATTAACACCGGTGAAATTGCTTCTGCAATTTCTCAGATTAGTTCTGGCGCGCAAACGCAGGTAAGCAAAGTAGATCATACATCCTCGCTGATTGCTGATATCTCCAAGTCATCAGGTAAGATGGGTAGTCGCTCAGAAACCATCCATAATGCGGCCAGAAATGGGGTAACTAATAGCGAAAAAGGAGCACAAATGGTAGGAGAAGTAGTACACACCATCGATGAAATATCGGATTATTCCAAACGAACAAGTGAGTCTATAGATGTGCTAATTAATCGGTCCGCTGAAATTAGTCAGGTTTTAAATGTGATCACTGAGATATCTTCTCAAACAAATCTTTTGGCATTAAATGCCGCCATAGAGGCGGCCCAGGCAGGTGAGTCAGGTAGGGGGTTTGCTGTGGTAGCAGAGGAGATTAGAAAACTTGCTGACGGCACCAGAGATTCTGCGCAGGCCATTGAGCGGCTCATTGAAAGTGTGAATAAAGACACCACGGTAGCTTCCAAAAACATGAAGTCAATGAAGCGATTGGTAGAATCGGGTGTACGAGCTTCTAAAGACACCAGCATAATTTTCAGCGAAATTACTGTTTCCACTGATCAAACGCTCCGGTTATCAGAGGAAATATTGGAAGCCTCTAGAGTGCAAAATGAAGATATTAAGCAAATTGTTCGGAATGTTGAAAGCATTGTGGTGGTAGCGGAACAAACAGCTGCGGGAACGGAGCAATCAGCTGCGTCTGCAACGGAATTATCTGCAGGGATGGAGACCTATACGAAAAAGGCTTCCAAACTCTCCACTATTGCGACTTCCCTTAAAGCCGGCGTAGGACAGTTCAAACTGAAGAAGGAAAAAGGAGGAAAAGAGGAATTAGAGGATTTGCTGGTCTAGTTCACTTTCCATGCCAGGGTGTCGTGATGTTCTGCTATCAAAGAACGAAGATAGCTTCCGATGTAGTTGACTCCCTCAAAACCAGCCTCCCTTGCGGCCTGATCTTCCTTTTCAAATGGAATCTCAGGACCTGCAAAATCGTGCATGTTTTCATAGAAACCGATGGTGAAATTGTCCCAGCTAGGTCCAAATACTCGAGTGAAAATGAAATTCGGCCGATGTTCTATACCAGCGTAAAACTGATTTTCAGCTAGTCGCTGTTTCAGGAGTTCGTTTTGCTTTCCAGCCAACGATGTAAAAATTTCTATATGGAGTAGATCGTATTTTTCAAACGCTGCTATGAAGACGTTTATCGATGGACCTTTGACAATGGCTTCTTCCTGAAATGAAACCAAATCAAAAAAATCATCCCCATAAGGTTTTTCAATGGTTTTGGATTTTGCTCTTTCATCTGCCTGAAGAGAAGAAAAATAACCTTCAAGTTCGTCAATGGGATAGATGAGCATCAAATCCCAATGATCTCCCTGGCTGTGACGAAGCAAGTATGGTTTGTTTTCAAGGAAACTTTCAAAGCTTGAAATATCCTGATCAATCAATGCGATTAAGTCAAGTAACTCACCCGGCTTGGCTCGAAGCAAAGTAACCTTATAGAATTGATCCTGAGCGGTGAGCTGGAATGAAAGAATTAATAGAATAGTAGCAAATAGATGTTTCATAATACCAAGCTACAAAACTTTCATTTTCGATTGTTGTATTCCTTGATCAAAACATTCAGACGCTTAAAATCTAACTCACCCTCGGCCTCTTTGAGGTGATGCATGATAGCCAATCCTTTTGCGAGTTGACTATCTACATTTTTTACTTTTCCTACAATATGAATCAAATTTCGTTGCTTGCCTTTGGTTAGTTTATGAAAATACATGCTTCCTTCAGAATCCTGATCCAGCAAAACCTGAAATGACTCAGGAATAGGCATGCCATATTCAGAACGATCTTTTTCAAGTTTTACTTCAACCTGATCCCCCTCTTGAAGGTGGTGTTTTTTCATAAACTCCTTCTTCACGTAAACGCTGTAGACATCTCCCTTGGGCATTAATGCACTATGGATAGGGTCCGCATGGTTGATGGTGCAAATGATTCGACGGTCATCCCCTTCAATGAAATGCTTACCAATATCTTGTGGTACAGCCACATAGTAGCTCCATAGATCTGATTCGAATTTGAGGATTGGGGCTTTGAATTTCTGCATCAAATTCATTTCTTAATTAAAGGCAGAACCACGGTCGCTGTAGTACCCTTGCCCCATTCGGAGGTATAGTTTAGTGTTCCACCATGCTCGTTTATGATGGAGTAGGTAATGGAAAGTCCTAGGCCTGTTCCCTTGCCGGGCTCTTTGGTGCTAAAGAATGGTTCGGTGATCTTTTTGAGGTGCTCTGGTTTGATGCCCTGACCTGAATCAGCAAATGCAATGGTCACTTTACCATTTTTTAGCGTGGTTTTGATTTGGATCGTTCCGGATTTTTCTATTGCCTGGATAGAGTTGGTAATGATATTTAAAAATGCCTGATGGAGCTTTCCGTTGTTACCCATCACAATTGCAGGTTCATCTGAAAACTCTTTCTCCAGGTCAATACCATTTTTCAGACGGTATCTTATCATGGTAAGGCAGTTATCGATCAGGTGGTAGATGTCACAGGGCTCCAGTTTTTTATCAGATGCATGGCTAAATTCATTTAAGCTGGACACGATGGTGGAGGCCCTGGAAATCCCCTCCTTAATGGCACCTATCAGAAGCCCATAATCTTCCTTTTTGATTTTCTTGCTCTTTTTAAGTTTTTGCTCAAGTCCATCCACACCACCCTGAATAAAATTAAGGGGATTATTTATTTCATGTGCAACACCGGCAGCAAGAATCTCCAAAGAGGCCATTTTATCTGACTGGATCATTTGTTCCTGAGCTTGCTTTAGTTGCTCGATCGCACGGCTCAATTCCTGTTTCTGTTCCTCTATTTTTTTCGTTCGTAGCGTGACCGTTTTTTCCAGTCTTAGATTGTTTAATCTTAGTCTCCTCATTCGTGCCCAATAGAGAAGTAGACCAAGGCAGACAACAAGAACTGCCAACAATACTTTGGCTCCTATGGTTTGCCACCAGGCTGCAGATATGATAATTTCCTTGGATAAGGTTCGATCAAAAAAATTACCCTCAATACCTGATTGTAGTTCAAAAACATATCTTCCCGGAGATAGATTGGTATAGGTAGCGTTTCGTTCTTCGGATCCCATCACCCAGCTATCATCGAAAGGGACCAAGCGATAGCGAAACTGGAGTAGGTCCGTTTGAGCATAACTGATACCCGTAAAGTCTATGGATAATCTGCTTGTACTGGCAGGCACAATAATTTCATCTTTTTTTGAAATGAGTTTATTATCAGCATAGATGTCTTCCAGCAACATTTTAGGCCTAAACGTGGGCGGCTTGATTTGAGCAGGATCTAATTGTACTATTCCACCAATGGTAGGAATCCAAAATCGTCCTCGGGAATCTTCAAAGGACAACACTGCACCCAGGCAATGGCTGTTCTTCATGCCGTAGCTTTCATCGTATTGCTTTACATTGAGTCGGATGGAAGGGTTATCAGCCGCAGCTTCGAGTTCAGATCTTTTCACACTCAAAATGGCATTCTCTGAGGGCATCCAAAGATTACCTTCATTGTCTTCCATAACATCGTAGATGATATTGGTGGGTATTCCGTTTTCGGAGGAGAAATTAACAATACGCTCGCCATCATAGCCGGATAACCCATCATTGGAAGCTATCCATATAAACCGGGATGTCGTATGTGTGGCAAACATAAAGTTGGATGGGAGACCGTCCTCTACAGTTACCGTATTTATGACTTTTCTATCCTTAATAATGTTCAAACCACTGATTGTACCAATGATCATTTCCTGATCGTTATTTTGCTCAATCGATAAGATGTAGTTAGACGTTAGACCTTCATCAATACCTATGACAGTCCACTTGTCCAGCCTGCCATTTTCAAATAGCAGCAGACCAGTATTTTTAGTGCCAACCCAGATAGTACCCTCATCATCTTCATAGGCAAGGCGCACAAAATTGTCTGGGAAGCCACTAGCGACAGTGTATCTATAACCATTATCCCCATCAATTACCACCAGTCCTCCGTATGTGCTTACCCAAATTCTCCCCTTGCTATCTGTGAATAAGTTTTTTAATCGTTCTTTAGGAATTGGGATAGGGGAGATAAATTCTGATATTCTTCCGTCTTTTAGCAGGTTAAGTTTGCCATTCTCATTACCTAGTAAAAGTGTACTAGTATCAATTTCAGTCACGCTGCTGACAATATTAGAGGCCAGCCCGTCATTTTTAGTGAAGCTGGTAATAGACCCATCTCCCAAGAAGAAAATACCACTACGATAGGTACCTACCCACAAATTTCCCTCGGAATCAAAATTAAGATCTTCAACGATGTTGTTTGGCATGCCTGTTTGCTCTGTGAGTGAGTCAAGGCCCGAAGAAGATTGATTGTGCCTAAAAAGACCCTTCATCGTTCCAAGCCACAACATTTCACTGTCGTCAAAAAGAAGTGCATTGATTGTGGTATGCTTTAGAATGGGGCTTTCAATGAGCTCTGTTCCATCCCATAGATAAAGTCCATTGCCGGTTCCCATATAGATAAGTCCCCGGAAATGAAGCATGGTGTTGATACCGTTAATTTCCTGATCTAATTGATAATTCTGAAGATCTTCATCAGGCGAATATTTGAGTAACCGTGAATCATCCGTTCCAAAATAAACATTTCCACTTCGGTCCTCTTCTATTGATAGTATGGTGCTTTTTTCTACTTGAAATGTTCGAGTAAACTCCTCCAATTCTCCATTTTGATACCTAAATAGGCTATTGGATTTGGAGCTAAACCATAGATCTCCGTTTTGGGTGATGAGCATTTCCTCAATACTCAAATGCTTGACATCTTCCAATTCTGTGGGAACGCTAAATTCACCGTCCTTATATGTTGCCACTCCGTGGAGAGTGCCTAACCATAGCTCATTTCCACTTCCTTTTTCAATACGCAATACATTGGATGCTGGGAGATCACTATTCTGACTGGTGAATACGGTAAAATCTTTGCCATCAAAACGATGCAGACCGGTATAGGTGCCAATCCATAGGTATCCATCTCGTGTTTGTACCATTTCATTGACAGACTCAGAGGTTAGTCCGTCCTCCGTATTCCAGCTTCTAAGGACATATTGAGTTAGGCGTTTATCAGAATCCAACGGCTGTCCATTCACCACCTGGCAAAATCCAAAGCCCAACACAAAAAACACTACACTGATTTTGTGAAGCAGACTGACAAAGGTGGTGAATTTGTTAAGACGCTCAGACATTGAAAATGGTATGTCTTCTTAATTTAAGAAAAGAAGATGTTATTACCTACTTCACTAGGATGGGTTTTCGATGATCAGTTATAAGATGTGGAAATAAATCATAATGTAGTGCGAGGCACTGCCTCCAAGCACACAAATGTGAAAGGTCGCATGGTTCATTGGAATAGACCGAATGCTATATAAAATAGCTCCTAAAGTATAAAAGAACCCGCCTGCCAGTAGCCATAATAGTCCTTCGGTTGGCATTGTGGATAGTAGTGGCTTGATGGCGAAAACAGCGATCCAACCCATAGCGATATACATGATGGTAGATAGTCGGTCAAATCTGCCAGTGAAGAACAACTTAAGAATAACCCCTGAAAGCCCAACTCCCCAGATAATCCATAAAAGTGTGGTGCCAATGCTTCCATTTAAAGTAATAAGGCAGACAGGAGTGTACGTTCCTGCTATCAGCACATAAATCGCCGCATGATCAAATATGCGCAAACGAGCTCGGGCGTTCCGATCCTTTGATGAATGATATAGCGTGGAGGCCGTGTAAAGGGTGATCAGACTTGCCGCAAAGACCATGGAAGAAATTAGCTCGGTAAGTCCGGATGACTTCAGCAGCAACAACACAAGACCAACAAAGCTCAATACCACCCCCAGTGCATGGGTGAGCACGTTAAGTCTTTCTTCCGATGCTGTATAATGTACCTCTGCCATTTATCTTGAGTTATTGATGATAGAATATTTGGATGAATTTCTGATAATCCAAATAGGATTTTGATTTCAGATTTAATCAAACGATCGCTCAGCGCATTTGTAGTAATAGTAAATAAATGTCGAATCAAAATTTAAAACGAATATATGAAACCACTTGAAGATATTAATGTAGCAATACTCTCTGAAGACGGATTTGAAGAATCCGAATTGACGTCACCCAAGGAGATGCTGGAATCGAACGGGGCGAATGTCACTATTGTTTCCCCGCGAAAAGGAAAAATTAGGAGCTGGAAAGACGATAACTGGAATATGGAGTTGGCTGTAGATAAGCAAGTTCAACAAACCGGTGCGGATGAATATGATGCCCTGCTAATCCCGGGAGGTGTAGCTAATCCTGATCTATTGAGAGTAAATGAGGATACGGTAGCGTTTGTTAGTAACTTCTTTGAGGCGGGCAAGCCGATTGCTTCAATCTGTCATGGTCCACAAGTGCTAATTGAAACAGGAGCATTAAATGGCAGAATGATGACATCCTTTCCAAGCATCAAAACTGATTTGAAAAACGCTGGGGCACAATGGATTGATAAGAGTGTAGTAGTAGATGCAGGCTTGGTAACTAGCCGATCACCTGAAGATTTGGATGATTTTAATGCTAAAATGATCGAAGAATTCGCTGAGGGTGTTCATGAGAATCAGAAAACCATTTGATGGATTCAGAACTGAAGCTGTGCCTCACATACCATTAGGTGTGTGAGGCTTTTTTATGTTTTAAAGAATCATTTTACTACTTTTAATATCATCACCAAATTCTACCAGAAATGACGACCAGGGAAGAACATGAACGGATTCTCGAACTGGAATCTTACTCCATTCTGGATACACTTTCAGATAAAGATTATGATAACCTTACCGCATTGGCAGCCGAAATTTGTCAAACACCTATTTCATTGATCTCCCTGGTGGATAAAGAGCGCCAGTGGTTTAAGTCACATCACGGATTAAGTGTATCTGAAACACCTCGCATTCATTCTTTTTGTGCGCATGCAATCGAGCAGCCTCAAAAGCTATTTTACGTTAAGGATGCCAGAGATGACACTCGGTTTTTGGCTAATCCACTGGTAACCGGGGATCCGTACATCGTTTTTTATGCAGGTGTACCGCTGACAACCCAAAATGGACACTCACTAGGTACACTCTGCGTTATCGATCAGAAGCCCAAAGAGCTAAGTGAAAGTCAGGTGAGAGCGCTGGAGGTCCTATCAAAGCAGGTGATGAGCCTTTTGGAGTTAAGAAAAAGCCGTTTTGAATTGAAGTCGTTGAACGCTCGACTTGAAGCTAAAAATGAAATGCTTCAAAAGTTTGCTGATATCGCTGCTGCAAAAATTAATTCTCCCTTAAATATCATGGCAGAAACCTATGATGAATTCATGAAGAAATATGGAGATCAAATCGGGGAAGAAGGAGAAAAAAAATTGAAACCGGCGAAAGAGGCCGGCCGCAAACTAAAGGAAATGGTAGAGGCGCTTAATGACCATGCAAAAATACCTGAGCTGAAGCGATTAAAGAATGATATGATTGATCTGGAGGAGATGGGAGAACGATTGCGAAATTGCTTCCCGCAATCAGATGACTATGAGATCAACTATGTATTCCATATCAAATCTGTAACTACTAATCGGGCTATGCTGGAAGAAATACTCATGCAGCTAATGTCCAATGCGATCAGGCACAATGATAAGCCGATGGCAGAAGTGGAGGTCGGTGCACGAGAGCTGGATTTTCACTATGAGTTTTATGTTTTAGATAATGGCCCTGGAATACCAGAGGAAAAAATTCCTAAAGTATTTGAAATGTTTACTTCTTTTCACCCGATTGGAAGGATGGGTGACTATAGCCTGGGGGTAGGACTGGGACATGCGAAAAACCTTGTGGAGGAACTGGGTGGCGAGTTGGATGTAAACTCGGACGAAGGAGAAGGAACCATTATTTCCTTCTCCATTCCCAAGTAGATACCCCTTACAGGTGATTCAGTGCTACATCCACGGGAGTTTCTCCACTCAGTAATTCCAGATTCTTGCCATACGTTTTTTCATGATCCAATGACTTGTGAACCACTGTGGCTACATCCGCACGGGTGATGCTACCGCCTCGCTGACTGATCTTTTCACCAATTTCAATATTGTTGGTGCCATTTTCATCAGTCAGTCTTCCCGGCATCAGGATGGTATAGTTTAGCCCACTTTGCATAAGGTGCTTATCCGCATCTGCCTTAGCTTCATAATAGTGAGCCATGCTCTTCGGCCATTGATCAGGACTGGCATCTGCACCAAACGCACTCACCATCACGAAACGACCAACCTTGTGTTTTACTGCCAGGTCTATCGCTTTCTTTGCACCAACTCGATCTATCAGGTGAGTTTTGTCCTTCCCGGTGTGAGCACCACTACCAGCCGTAAATACCACCGCATTTACGCCATCAAAGGCATGATCGAATTCTTTTTCCAGGTCTGCGAGTACTGTTTTGATTCCCTTGTCCTCAAATGTCTTTTGCTGCTCCTCCTTTCGCACCATGGCAATGGGCTGGTGCGGGGTGCCTTTTAGTTTTTGTGATAATATGGTTCCAATCTTTCCGTTTGCGCCTATAATTAATACCTTCATTGTTTTCGTGTTTATGTTTACATAATCAATCCATCTCAGCGCAAATCGTTCAGGAAAATATGGATTTCCTTTCTGTAATCATTCATGAATTGTTGAGACTAGTGGTGTTTTAATGAAGAACTGGCTAAGAAGAAGCAGTAAATTCTACGCGTAATTGTTCAAAATAATCATATCAACGGTCAGAATCATACGTAAGCAGAGTGCGATATTAAATTTTAGAAATATTCGAAACAATCATTGGTGCTTTAAGCTTTTCAAAGTCAAATCTTAATTCATACAATGAAAAACGTAAAAACAATTTTGGCAAGTGTAGCACTAGTGTGCATGCTTGCAATCAATGCAAACGCACAGGACAAGAACATCGTAGAGCTGGCAGTAGGTACAGAGTCCCTCTCGACATTGGTAACAGCCGTGAAGGCCGCCGGATTGGTAGAGACATTAAGTGGAAACGGTCCATTCACTGTGTTTGCCCCTACGAACGAAGCATTCAACAATCTACCTGATGGAATATTAGATATGCTATTGAAGCCTGAAAATAAAGACAAGCTGACGGCAGTGTTGACCTACCATGTAGTTGGGGCGAAAGTAATGTCAGGTGACCTTAAGGAAGGAATGACAGCAGCCACGGTACAAGGTGACGACATCAAAATAAGCCTAAAGAATGGGGCGAAGATTAATGATGCAAATGTTGCGAAAGCAGACATCAATGCCTCGAATGGTGTAGTTCATGTAATCGATAAGGTGATCTTGCCTCCATCGTTGGAGCTTTGATTGCTTTCTCAAATACTAACAGCAAAACCCTCCATTTGGAGGGTTTTCTATTTCTTGCCTACTGACTCTTATACTTATCAAACCATGCTACGATATGGGCCACCTTCGTAATCAGCTGGCTTGGCCGGTTAGAAATATTATGATATGAGCCCGGTATCTCCACCAGCACGGTCTCGATCTTTCGATACTTCAGGGCATGATAAAGCTGTTTGGCTTCCGAGGTAGGAGTCCGAAGATCTTCCATTCCTACCATCACCATCGTTGGGCATTTCACATTGCCCACCAGCGAGATTGGTGAAAATTTCATATAGTGCTCCATGTTCGTCCATGGGAGTCCCTCATATCGGTTGTGGTAGTAGCCATACCAGTTGTCAGCCACCAGTGTTTTGCTATACCAGTTCATCACCGGCTTCACCACCGCAGAGGCTTTGAATCGGTCAGACTTTCCAATCATCCAGGCCGTCATAATGCCCCCGGCACTTCCTCCTGTTACAAAGAGATTATCCATGTCGATATAACCTTTTTCTATTAAAGCATCCATGCCCGCCATGATGTCGTCATAGTCATTGCCAGGATAATTGTGATACAGCAGGTTGCCAAATTCTTCACCATAGCTGGTGCTTCCTCGGGGATTAGGATAGAATACCACATAACCTGCTGCTGCATACAGCTGGATTTCAGGCGAAAATCTTTCACCATAGTTGGAAATTGGACCACCGTGATTCTCGATGATTAGAGGATATTTTTTGTTCGGGTCAAATTGTGGAGGCTTTACGATCCAGCCTTGTACATCTCGCTGATCGTGCGATGACTTCCACCAAAACTCTTCCACTTGCCCAAGCTCTCTAAAGTCAAGTAGGTCTGCGTTTAGGTTGGTAATCCGACTGAACTTGCCACGGTTAACGATGGCCAGATCGCCCGGGTGTTCCGGCCGGGTGTAGTTGTAAGCAATTGTCCCTTTAGCGGAGACTGAGAATGAACCACCTCCATACGGTCGGCCGATGGTGGCTCCCCCCAGATTATCCGCTACCTGTCGCTGGTTGCCGCTCAAATCCGCATAGCCAATTTTGGTTCTTCCTTTGTCGTCGTACTGATAGTACAACCCTTTGCTGTCTCCACTCCAGGTAATGGAAGAGATACTTCGATCAAAATCAGTCAATAACGTTCGTTTGTTGTTTCCATTCACGTCCATCAGTTGAATTTGCGTAAGCTGGTAGGTCTGAACTTTGTCTTCATATCCCAAGTAGGCGATGGTTTTTCCATCCGGCGAAACAGACGGAGATCTGTCCGGACCATTGCGATCAGTAAGAGCGGTGATCTCGCCGGTTTGCACATGTACTTTATAGATTTCCGAGTTTCGGAAGTCATACTCCCAGTCATTCGATCGGTTACCAGAGCAAAGGATGTACCTGCTATCAGGTGTCCAGGCAGGGCTGCCATGATTGTAATCACCTGAGGTGATTTGCCGTGGTGTGCCACCAAGCGACGGTACCACAAAAATGTGTCGGAATCCGGGTGGAATGTATCCGGAACCATCAGCCTCATGTCGCATTCTGTCAGTGATGCGAGGCGCATCTGCCCATTGGGCTCCATTTGGTTTTTTCGGCCCACTCACGATGACCGGAGGCTTTTGAGCCACAGTCATAGTAAAGGAAAGCTGTTTTCCATCCGTAGACCAGGTAAGGCTGCCGGGCGATTTTTCCAGCTGGGTGATGCGTGCTGTCTGACCACTTTCCATCCAATAGATGTGAATTTCAGAACCCTGATCTGTGGATCTTTGGTAAGCAATACGCTTGCCATCCGGAGACCATTGGGCACCAGATTCATTGCCATCGTAGCTGGTGAGCTTTCGATGGTTGGAGCCATCCACATTGATGACCCATAGATTACCGACTTTTTTGTCTTCCATGATAGACATTCCCATTCTTCGATAAACAACCTGAGAGCCGTCAGGAGAGATTTGCGGGTCGGCTACCCATTCCAATTGGAATACATCCAAATCCTGAAAAGGTTGATTTTTCTGGGCGAAAACACAGAAAGATAGAATTACGGTGAGGGATATCAATAGCTTTTTCATGCCTTCTAAGCTAAAGAATTTCCTCAAAGAAGGCATAAAAAAAAGCGCCAGGCGAGGCGCTTTCAAGTTTAACTACTAATAAGTTTAGTGCGGTGATCAGAGCGATCTTAACCAATCAATAGTGCCAGAATCAAAATAACTATCAAAAGTTTGCCGGTCATTTCAGCATAAATGCGATTGACGGATAGACTTCTTAATATTTGACTCATAGCAATTTGGTGATTGATTACAGGTACAAAGCAAGGGTGTTTTGGTCGGGTTATCAATACCACATTTAGGGTATTTTCACTCCTTTCGACGAAACACGGCTACCAGCCTACCAGTGAAAGAGGATTGGATATCAGTTTCTTTTTCAGTAACTTATGGTAAACCAAACGCCAAATACTATGGGTATCATTCAAAAAATCGAATCGATCAACCCGCCCATTTTGGTAGATTTTCTTCGCATTGCTCTGGGTGGGTTTGTCACTTACAAGGGAATTGTTTTTGCGAGCAACTTTGACAGTTTCACAGCAAATATCCAGTCGGTAGGCTGGGTTTTCGTAGCAGCGCACCTGGCGCATGCTATTATCTTCATCCACATGGCAGGCGGTATTATTTTAATGACTGGTGCACTCACACGCTGGATGTGTCTATTGAATATCCCTATTCTGGCCGGTGCGGTAATCTTCAATTATTTGCAGATGCTCACCGCAAGCAACTACATGGAGCTTCAGACGGCAGTCATTACACTGGTGTTATTAATTGTGATAGCGATTACTGGTAGTGGAAAGTTTTCCTTGGATTATCTCAGGGAGCAGCGTATAAAAATGAAATCAGCGCCTACCGGATGAGCAAGGAGCTATCACCATAGCTGAGAAAGCGATAGTTATTACCCAAAGCAGACTCATATACTTTTCTCCAGTCCTCTCCGATGAATGATGCGACAAGCAAAATGAGTGTGGAGCCGGGGAGGTGATAGTTAGTTATCAGTCCATCACAAATTTGAAATTCATAACCGGGGTAGATGAAAATTTCTGTGTGTCCACCCAGTTTTTCTACTCCGGTTTTTTCCATTTTTTCCAATACTGCATGAAGCGCATCTTCTCTCTTTATTGCATTGAGTGTGTATGGGTCACTCTTATCTACAAAGAAGTTATCGATCCCACTTAGGAGCTTTGTGCCATACCAGTAAAGGCTTTCCAGTGTACGCATGGAGGTAGTGCCTACAGCTATTACTTTGTTGGCATTTAGTAGGCTTTCGACATTCTGTTTGCTTACCCATATCTGTTCATTGTGCATAGGGTGGTCGCTAATGTTTTCACTTTTAATCGGCTGAAAAGTTCCTGCAGAAACATGAAGCGTTAGATAGTCTGTTTTAATGCCTCTTTCTTTTAGAGATCCGATGATTTCATTGGTGAAATGCAATCCGGCTGTGGGAGCTGCCACAGCTCCCTTCATTTTGGAATATACCGTCTGGTAGCGTTCTTCATCTTCATGCTCCACTTCGCGATCGATGTATGGTGGGAGCGGGATTTTTCCAATCTCAGTCAGGAGATCTGAAAAGGTAAGTTCGCTCTCCCATGAAAACATCACCTCATCTTGTCCTACTCGTTTAGCCGTCAAATCAAGATCAACTATCTTTAATGAGGTGTCTAGCTTCCACTTCTTTGCATTACCTATCATGCACTTCCAGGTGCAGGTTGTCTTCGCATTCATCACTTCCTCATGAACCGTAGAAGGTTTTATTGGCTCCAATAAAAAGATTTCAATCCGTGCACCACTGTCTTTATGCATAATGATGCGGGCAGGAATTACTTTCGTGTCATTAAAAACCAATAGGGAATCATCCAGAATTAGGTTGTCTATCTGCTTAAATTCGTGATGTGAAATTTTTCCCTGATTATAGAACAAGAGCTTTGAACCAGCTCTTTCCTTGGCGGGATGCTTGGCAATTCTGTCTTCAGGCAGATCGTAAATAAAGTCGTCTAATTTTAGATTCATGTTGAGGCTCGAAGTTAAACCGTACACACTTGATTTTAAATTCTCTGCGCGAACAAGTAGGGGAGAAATGATGAATAGAAAAGTTTGGTTTATCAAACTGATGGATGAAAACGGAAATTCTGGGATAGGGGAGATAGCGCCCATCCATCGCCTGAGTCCGGAAGATGTGGAGGAGGTGCCGGAGATTTTAGGGAAGATACAGAAGGAAGTAGCCAATAAAGAGACTCCTCAAACAGAGGAAGAAGTATATGAAGTGGTGGATCAACTGGTTCCGATTACAATCCCAAGTGTTCGTTTTGGGTTGGAAATGGCACTCTTAGATTTAATCAATGGAGGTCAAAAACAGATTTTCTCTAAAGATTTTCCTAGCATAAAGATTCCCATTAATGGACTGGTATGGATGGGTGATAAAGATTTTATGCGTCAACAGATCGAGGAGAAGCTGGAAGCAGGTTTTCGCTGTATCAAGTTGAAAGTGGGGGCACTGGATTTTGATACCGAGTTGAATATAATTAGATCCCTTCGTGAGGTATCGGATGATCTGATCATCAGGCTTGATGCCAATGGGGCATTTCAAACCAATGAGGTGCTATTCAAGCTGAAAGAGCTAAGCAGGTTCAATATTCACTCCATTGAACAGCCAATCATGCCCATGCAGCCAGAGGCGATGGAACTGGTGTGCAACAGAAGTGAAATACCGATCGCGTTGGACGAAGAGTTGATTGGCATCAATGGATCTCGCAATCGTGTTGATCTCATTCAGGAGCTGAAACCTCACTATCTGGTCTTAAAGCCAACACTTCATGGTGGCTTTGCTTCGGTGAAAGAGTGGATCGACCTGGCAGAGATTCATGGGATAGAATGGTGGGTGACATCCTATCTGGAGTCTAATCTAGGCCTCAATGCCATTGCACAATTTGCCAGCTTATATCCACAAAATGAAGAGTTTCACGGGTTAGGTACCGGTGGGTTATATCACAATAACATTCAGTCTCCGATCATTATAGATCGAGGTTTTTTTACCTATGCTAAATCCAGCGTTTGGGGTGATGTAGACTTCTAAATGGCTTCAAAAGTGCATTTTCATGCCCTGATGAGTGGCTTTAAATCCTAGCTTTTCATAAAACCTGAGTGCATCGGGGCGTTGCTTATCGGTGGTAAGCTGAATCAAATGAGCACCCTCATTTCTTGCTTTATCAATCATCCACCTGAAAAGTTTTTCTCCCAATCCAGTTCCTCTTCGGGTTGATTTTATTCTGACCGCTTCTATTTGAGCACGAACTCCTCCCCGATAGGTGAGGTAGGAAATGAAGGTGAGCTGAGCAGTCCCGATGATTCCCTTGCTATCCTCAGCCACTATGAGGTATTGGTTTGGGTCACCATTTATTTTATCGAAGGCTTCAAAATACCTGGATGGCAGTGGTTCACGGTAATCTTCCCGTTTTTGACCAAGTTCATCATCAGCCAGCATGGCAACAATGGCCGGCACATCTGACTTTATAGCTTCTCTGATTTGCATAAATCCAAACGAAGAGCCCCAAGTGAATGGGGCTGTATCTTAATGTTTAATGTTTGTGATACACTTTGGCTACTATCTTCCAACCACTATCAAATTTCAGTAGGCTTAAGTAGTCAGTATAAACATGTTTACCCTGGTTTCTTAATTCCACCTTAACTTGAGCGGCTCCACCTGTAACATCAATGCTAGCGAAGGTGTGTTTCCAAATATTTTTCTCATCGTCAGGATCATAATCAGCGGCCTTTCGTTTTTTTACCCCCGCCACCCAGTCAGCAATTGGATACTTACTGATCTCCTCACCTTTTGCAGAATAGATCGCAAAGTCCTTGTGAAAACCATTTTCCATAGACTCAGCATCCAGTTGATTGAATGCGCCATTGATGTATGATTCTAAAACAACCTTTTTAACCGCTTCCTCATTTTCCATAGTAGATTCAGTGGCTGGAACAAATGAGAAGAAACAGATAGCAACTACGACAAAGAAGAAAAGAAACTTGATTATGGATTTCATGTTTGAGTTAGTTTGATTTCTAGCTCAAACGTGGTTTTCTTTTTTCAGGTTTTTAAACCTATTGAAGCAATTCAAACTCACCGACTGTCTCCTCTACATCATACAGGTCTGAGTTCTTTTTATTCAACTCATCATATGCTGCTTTATTTTCATCGAGAAAATCCTGATAGTCTGCTTTGGACATCCATTTGTCAATGAGGATATATGTTTTGCCGTCACCTCCTTTCATCAGATCATGACCCAGATAATCTTCACATGGTTCAAAAAATTTGAACCAGCTTCCGCTTCGGCCATATTCTTCTTCAAACTTGGCTTGGTCTGATGACACTTCATACTTCCACACGAGACAGTACATTGACATAGTTTCTTGGTTTGAGGTTAGCTAAAGATATAGAAATATGTAGATATCAAAGTGAATGGTCGAAAAAATACTGAACCTGCTTGTCTATTATCGATCGGATTCTTTAATTACCAGTTACAACTAGCCAAGAAAGGTATATGCAGCAGTTAATTGAATTGATGGAGATTGGGGCGATAGCCACTTTTGCCGCCTACAATTTGGTCCTCTATCGACAGGTAAAAAAGAGCTATTATCTCTACCTGGGTTTATTGTCTTTCTCAATTTTTATACGTGCCATGTTGGTGGATGATGGATCTATGATCTTTTTCACGTTCTTCCGGGATGTGTCTTTAGAGATGGGTAGAAAGATTGAGTACTTCAGTAGTTATATGGGAGCTCCATTGTCTGTTTTGTTTTGCTATACCTTATATCCATTCTCGGCAATCAAGCGCTACGTAAATGGATTTCTTATTCTTTGTGGCTTGCTATTACTATTTGTTCTTGTTACTCCATATAGTCTTTACTATCACTCACTTTCGGCCAATTCCATTCTGGTACTATTATCCTATGTGATTATGTACACTTTGCTGATCAAAGCAGTAAAGGAGAAAAGAGTTGGTTCCTGGTATGTGCTGGCAGGAACGCTATTGTGTTTTTTATTTGTGATGGCAGAACTCTCAAAGATTTTGGGTGTCTGGGAAATAGATGGCGGCCCTAACCTGGTTAACTCAGGGTTTGTCATTTTCATCTTTTTTCAGTCCATTGCCCTATCTGAAATCTTTGCACATTCATTTAAGGAAAACGAAGAGTTAAATAAAAACCTGGAGAAACGAGTGGAAGAAAAAACAGCTGAAATCACTCGGGCAAGTTTATTGCGAGATACACTGATTAGAATCATAAGCCATGACATCAGGGGGCCAATGAGTAACCTGAAAAGTGTAATTTCTTTGGTGCAGGAAGACCAGGTTGGCGTTGAACAGGTCAAGGAGTTCATGGGCACTATCGACAAAAGTGTAGATCATACTATTCAGATGCTGGACGAGCTCATGGAATGGGGACATGCAGCCTCTCAGAACAAACGGATCGAACAGGAAGAAATTGAGTTAAGGGAGGTCGTAGAGTCCGTTGTGCAAAATATGAGCAGGCATATTGAAGAAAAGAAGCTCAATGTGAAGGTTTCGGGAGATTTGGATGCAGCTTGCTTGTTTGATAAAGGTGCACTGAAAATTGTCATTCGAAATTTGATATCAAATGCGGTAAAATTCACTGAGAAGGAAGGTCATATTAATGTGGATGTGAAAAGTGACAGAAACATTTTGATTGAAATCCGGGATAATGGTATTGGGATTCCAGATGAAATGAAAGCCAATCTTTTTGAAATGAAGAAAGACAATAAACGACGCGGTACTGATAATGAAAAGAGTAGCGGAGTGGGCTTGTTTATATGCAATGATCTGATTACCCAAAACGGGGGCGAAATTTCTGTAAAAGATAATCCTGAAGGAAAAGGTACGATCTTCAAATTTACAATGAAGTCTGCGGGCTAGTTCTTTAAACGGATATCTCTGCTCCCTATTAGTAAATCATTCTTTAATCTTAGGTTGATTACATGATAAAATCGATCGTCTTTTGTGTCACTTTTTCTGTCTTTATCGGTGAGGAGGTCATCGTCTTCAAAGAGATAGCTCTTTAGCCAGTATTCCGGACTGTTTGGCTCTTTTACAGTGATATGAATATGTGCGGGTTCAGTTCTACCTGGATATGCGGCAGGCTTGATGGTTTCAAATGAATACCTGCCATCGGCTCCAGTTTTGATCCATCCCCTTAGATGTCCATGTCGTTTCCCATTTCCTGTCTCATTCCCTCTTCTCGGATAGATACCTTCTGCATTGGTATGATACAGGTAAAGAACGACGTTTTCTGCAGGTGTAGTACCGTCTGACTTGTAGACTGTCCCTGTTATTTTTATTCGCTCACCAGCCTCATTTTTTCCAGCAATCACGGTAAAAGAAGTTGCATTGTCTGGTGCTTCGTTTGCTCCACACCATTCACAATCGGTTTGCTCCTCATTGTTGCTTGGTGCCTGCGAACAGCAAAATATGATAATGGTGAGGGGAAGGCTTAATAGAAGTTTCATATCTATGCCTACGATTTTTAATATTTGTCGTTTTCATTTTTTGATAAAAGGAAATTTTAATTAGCATTATGTTTCAAGAATGATTGTACTGGATAAGATGGATTTTAGGTATTTTACTTATCTAAAAATAGATATTCTATCCTCGGTATTTCTTGTATTTTTGTAGAGAATAATTTTGTCTATGGAAACACTCACAGCAGAAGAAAGAGCAGAACGTAGAGCCGCCAGGAGAGCTGCCAGAAAAGCATCCAAAACGGAAAAAGAATACACGATTCTTTATGTGGACGATGAAATGCCAAATTTAAGAGGCTTCAAGTCAACATTTAGAAGACTCTATAACGTGCATACTGCTTTGGGTCCTCAAGAGGCTCTTGAAGTTGTGAAGACAGAGAAGATTGACCTGATTGTAACCGATCACCGAATGCCTCATATGTCCGGGGTAGAGCTTTTAAAAGATGTCTTCGCTTCTCATCCCAATATCAAAAGAATGATTTTGAGTGGGTTTATTAAGAAGGCTGACCTTTACGAAACGATTGGCGATTTTGGTATTCATGACTTTGTAACCAAGCCATGGGATTTTGAAAACTTAAATGCCATCTTCCAACGCATTCTCACTACCGATGCGGACGTAAAGGATTTCAGCAAGCTGGGCTAAGCTTGAAACATCACAATAGCTTCAGTAGGTGCTAGCTCAAAATCCCCTTCGATTTCTTCTACCAGAGATTCAATCAAAGATTTCTGAGAATTCCTGATGTTATTGCCATTAGTTAGTGAAAGTTTTAGTGTCAGCTGATCTTTTTTTGCACGTAATGTTACTTGTAGTTTTTCCAGGTCTGTTTGCTCAATATTGCTAACAATGCGCTGGAGTATAATGCCGATAAGTATGGCCTTCTCATGAAATATCAATTTGTCATCCAAACTTATTTCCAGATCCTTAATCCCCATAGACTGTACGAAAGAAGATATGAGTTTCTCGAGGTAAGGCTTAATGGCTACTTGTTTGTAATCCTCTGTATGATAGAGTGGGTCATGGGCACGGGCAATGGTATGAATACTTTTTGTTACTTCGGATAGCTCTTCCTTTATTTTTGGGTTTCCATGGGTCTCCAGTTCAATCAAACTATTGATTAACAACAGATTATTTTTTACTCTGTGATGTACCAAGCGAAGCAACTCAGATTTTTCCTTGAGATTGGCGTTTATTTCATCTCTGTATTTTTTCTGATTCTTTAATTCTGCTTTTGCCCGATTTAGGTTTTTTCGTGTGATGTTAGAGAAGCTATAAGTAACGAAGATGTGAATGATGGTGATGGTTAAGACCACTACTAAATCTACCCAGCGAACTGCAGGTACGTTTCTTGATGGGAAAATCCCTGACTGCTCTCCGAAAACAATGAAAGCCAAACTAAGAATTACAGTTAAGGTGGTGAGAATAACCCCTCTTTCATTCATGATTAGACTGGAAAATAAGACGATGACTGGCAAAACGATAATGCCCGTCTCATGAACTCCGTTACCGAGCGTACAGCTGAGTGTTGTAGCGATTATAAGTATGACAATAAGAATAATCAGTGAAAGGTTTATCATCCCTCTATAGAGAGCTGCCAGGGAGATCAGGCAAAAGATTGGGACGGTAAGGATAGATAGAGCAATATGATTTAGCCCAAGTGAAAAATTCACAATGGCCAGGGCTATCGCTACCAATGGAATAATAAAAAGGAATGTCTTTAAAAGAATAGTAATCTCCTTTTTGGAATGTGCGTCCAGTGTTTGATCATATGGTAACCACTTAGAACTCACTTTTTAGTACTTGGTAGAAATGAAAGAATTATTTCCCGATCTGACTTCCTGAGTTTGCCCTTTAGCTGCCTTGATAGCAAATCCATGATAATGCTCAGCTTTTCTTGATGTCCATTTTCAAACCCATGAATCCTTAGCTGTATTAGATCCTCTTGCATAGTTAAGGTTATCTTAAATGAATCTGAGGGGTAGTGGTCTACTTCATGAACCAATTCGATAAAGAAAATACCATAATGGATCGCCTGGTCGAGGCTTATGATGCATGAGGCTTGATCTATATCCACTTGTAGAACCGGTGTAGATAGGCTGATTTCATATTTGGTTAAAATCTCTTTTGTCAGCTCCTTTATATCTAGTAGAATGGGGGCCTTATCTGTAAGTAGAATACCATGAGCTGCTTCAATTACAAGGATCTTTCTCCTCAGGCTTTCATAAACTTTCACCAATTCATCTGTTTCTTTGGGGCTATGATCTATGAGATGCCGGATGTGACCCAGGCTATTGATCACCGCTTTATGAATTTCCTCAATTATCTCTTCTTTCTGATCAATTTGATCTGAAAGGTGGAGTGCTTCATTTCTACTGGAATCGATTTCTTTATTTGCCTTTTTCAGGGAGTCCTTCATATTGCTGGTCAAGCTGAATGCAACCAGCCCTCCTATTGTGATCATTAGGCTTGCAATAATAAAATCACCGAGTTCACCTACAGGAACAGGAATAGGCTCAAAAAGCGAAAGCCGATCCCCAAGCACTAGCCATGTTAGACCTAAAACACTTAAGACAGAGGATATAATTAACTGTTTTTGATCAAGAAGTATGCTTGAAAAACCTATAAGGATAGGAAAGCCAATCAGCCCAATGTCATGAATGCCGTTTCCGAAAGAACAAATGATGGTAAGCAGCACGGTAAAGAAAATTGCTACCATCATCGTTGACTTTTTTAGGTGCCCACGGAGAAACAACCATCTGGAAATGAAGGAAACTACTATACCCAGTCCTATCAGCATCATCATGTTATAATCACGCTGTAGAACCTGTCGAGTGAAAACAACTATCAGGAAAAATGACAGAAGTAAAAGACCAACATTTAATGCTCTGGCAACACTGGCAAGTTCACTCTCTTCATATTTCTCAGGCGTACGGAGTAAGGCTTTCAAGCTAAGGCGTTTGGATAACATAAAACTAAAGGAAAAATTTGATCAGGGCTGATTGATCATTTTATACCGCTCATACAAATCACATAACTTTCCGGCTTTTTACTCGTAACTAACCCGAACCAAAACCAATTATGAAAACCCGTGCCTTTATCAGCTATGTTCTCATAGCACTTTTCATTCATTGTAATGCCCAGCAGTCAAAAGCTTATAAACCCGGTGAGATCCGACAAAAGCTAGAGAAATTGAATGTGTTAGGTTCCGTTCTATATGTTGCTGCACATCCGGATGATGAAAATACAAGACTTATTGCTTACTATGCCAATGATGAGCTAATGCGGACAGCCTATCTATCTGCGACCAGAGGTGATGGAGGTCAGAACCTTATTGGTCCTCAAATTCGAGAAGAGCTTGGCTTAATAAGAACGCAGGAATTACTTGCAGCAAGGCGAACTGATGGAGGACAGCAATTCTTTTCTCGTGCCAACGATTTTGGATATTCGAAAAACCCTGACGAGACATTCAACATTTGGGATCGTGAAAAAGTGCTGGAAGATTTTGTGTGGACATTCAGAAAGTTCAGGCCTGATATTGTAATCACGCGCTTTAGTGATACTGGAAGGTCTCATGGCCACCACACTGCTAGCGCCATTCTGGCAAGAGAAGCCTTTAAGTTAAGCGGAGATGAAAATGCTTACCCGGAGCAACTGGGCTATGTGGATACCTGGCAGCCAAAAAAGATTTTTTGGAACACCGGCTGGTGGTGGTTTAGAAATGGCGAAATGGACACCACTAAATTGGTGACGTTGGATGTGGGTGGATACAATGCGTTGCTAGGTGAATCCTACACCGAAATAGCAGCCAGTAGTCGGAGCATGCACAAGAGCCAAGGGTTTGGATCTTCGGGCTCCAGAGGAGAGCAAATTGAATATTTACAACAATGGGAAGGTGATAAGGGTCAATCACCTTTTGATGGCATTAATACCTCATGGGATCGAATCAATGGATCAGAGGAAGTTAAATTCTTCATTGATAAAGCGATATCGCAATATGACGAAAAGCAACCATCTACGATTATAGAGCCTCTCTTAGGGGCTCGTAAAGCACTCGAGAAAATTGACAATGAGTTTTGGAGAAAAATTAAGCAACAAGAAATTGATGACCTGATTTTAGCAGCTTCAGGGCTCTACCTTTCACTTACTTCCTCTGCTCCAAGCTATGCTGTAGGGGATTCTATAACCATTTCATTCGAAGCAGTTAACCGCAGTAATATTGAAATGGAGATCGAGCAAATAAAATTTGAAGAGTGGGTGAACCCGGTTTCTTTAAATACGCCATTGCTAAACAACAGGCCATTTACTTCTGAAATGAATTTTCAGCTCCCGGCAGGAATGCAGTATTCACATCCCTATTGGTTGAGAGAGGAGGGGCAGTTGGGAATGTATACAGTGAATGATCAAGAGCAGATAGGCAAGCCGGAAAATGATCCTGCAATCGAAGGAAAGGTGATTATCAATTTCAATAGTGAACGAGTAGAATATAAGGTTCCGGTTAAGTTTAGAAGGACCGATCCGGTAGAAGGCGAGGTGGTGGAGCCAGTCACCATTGGACCTCCGGTGATGGTAAACATCTCAGGGGGGGTACTAGTGTTTGGAGATAACAATTCCAAATCCGTAGATGTAAGAGTAATCGCAGGCAGGAAGAATTTGAGCGGACGTGTCTCTCTCAATGCTCCCGATGGTTGGAAAATCGAACCAACAGTTTATGATTTTAATCTTGAGATTAAACAGGAAGAGCAGGTTTTCACTTTTAAAATAACTCCACCATCAAAGGCTTCAGAGGGTTTTTTGACTGCCAGAGCAATGGTCGATGGTAAATCTTACTCTAAAGGACTGTCTGTTATTGATTATGGTCATATTCCAAAGCAAACACTTTATCCGGATTCAAAGGTTAGTGTTGTACGGATAGACTTAAAGAAGAAAGGCAATAATATAGGGTACATTGAAGGTGCGGGAGATGCCATTCCTGATAATCTAGAGCAAATCGGCTATAAGGTAACCAAGCTTGATAAAGATGATATTTCAGCTCAGAATCTTCAACAATACGATGCTATCGTCTTAGGAATTAGAGCATTTAATACCGTTGATTGGCTCTCATACAAAAACAAGGATCTTTTTGAATACGTCAAACAAGGAGGTAACCTGATCATTCAATACAATACCAGTCACAGACTTGTTACACAGGAAATTGCTCCTTACGATTTAAAGCTATCACGAGATCGTGTGGCGGTTGAGCAGGCACCCGTAGAAATTTTGGCTTTTGATCACCCGGTCATGAATTCGCCCAATCGCATCACCAATGAAGATTTTGATAATTGGGTTCAGGAACGTGGGCTTTACTTCCCTAGTGAATGGTCCGATGAGTTTACACCCATCTTAAAAAGCAATGATCCAGGAGAAAGTCCAAAAACGGGAGGCTTGCTCGTCGCTAAGTATGGAGAGGGGTATTATGTGTACTCTGGCTATAGCTGGTTTAGAGAATTACCAGCCGGAGTGCCCGGAGCTTATAGAATTTTTGTAAACTTGATATCGCTAGGTAAATGACAGAATTGATCTCTGAAAGAAACATAGATAAGCCACCTTTATTTAAAAAGTGGAGATACCTCTACCTCTTCGTTGCAGGTTGGTTGGCTGTACTAATCCTATTATTCTACCTCTTTAGCACTTCTTATTAATGAACAATCTTGATCTGATTGTGCTGTTTGGCACATTACTTTTCATCGTAGCATACGGCGTTTATAAGACCAGAGGGCAAAAAGATATCGAAGGCTATCTGTTGGGCGGTCACTCCATGAAATGGGGCACGATTGGGCTGTCAGTGATGGCCACACAGGCCAGCGCTATCACGTTTATTTCTACTCCAGGGCAGGCATACGATAGCGGAATGGGATTTGTCCAAAATTATTTTGGGATGCCCATTGCTTTGATCGTTGTATCAGCAGTTTTTATCCCAATATTTTACCGGCTCAAAGTCTACACTGCCTACGAATTTCTAGAAAAGCGATTTGATATTAAAACCAGGTATCTGGGTGCCGCGATATTTCTTATACAAAGAGGCTTGGCCGCCGGAATCACCATCTATGCACCGGCAATTATTATCTCTTCTATTCTTCATTGGGATCTTACAGCTACGATTTTAGGCACAGGAATTCTGGTGATTATTTACACTGTTTCAGGGGGAACCAAAGCGGTCTCGATCACACAAAAACAACAGATGTTTGTCATCATGGCTGGAATGTTTGCCGCCTTTTTTGTGATTATTGGTTATCTCAATGATTACACAACTTTTGGAGGATCATTGGAGATCGCAGGTAGTTTGGGCAAACTTGAAGCTGTTAATTTTAGCATGGATGCCGGTGAACGATATACGATCTGGTCAGGCTTAGCTGGAGGATTTTTTCTTCAACTTTCCTATTTTGGAACAGATCAATCCCAGGTGCAACGATACCTTGGAGGGACCAGCGCTGCGGAAAGTCGTATGGGGCTCATGTTCAATGCGATTCTGAAAATTCCAATGCAGTTTTTCATCCTTTTTGTGGGTGTGATGGTATATGTCTTCTTCATCTTCTATAACCCACCATTGCATTTTAAGGAGGCCTCTGTGGACATAGTTGAGAGCTCTGAGTATGCAGAGGAGTTTGAAGTACTGAACCATGAGTATGCTCACGCCCTTGATGAACGAAGATCAGCTGCTGAGAAGCTGGCAAATGAGTCATTGGTAGGGGCAGAGCGAGATAAAGTAGTTGGACAGTTGAAAGAGGCGGATGCCCGTTCCGTACAAATCCGTGAGCAGGCAAAAGAGGTCATTTTAAAAGTAGATGACACGTTGGAGACCAAAGACTCTGATTATGTTTTTCTTACGTTCATCATCACTTATCTGCCACACGGTCTTATCGGGTTATTGATCGCAGTTATTTTTTCAGCTGCCATGTCATCTACCTCATCAGAACTAAATGCACTTGCGTCTACCACCTCGGTGGATTTTTATAAACGAGCAATCAAGAAAGATGGATCGGATCATCATTACCTGAACACTTCTAAGCTAATGACGCTGGGTTGGGGTGTTCTGGCGATTCTGTTTGCCATTTTGGCCAAGAATTCTGAAAACCTGATTGAGGCGGTGAATATCGTGGGCTCGATCTTCTATGGAACAGTGCTGGGAATCTTCCTAGTAGCCTTTTTTCTAAAGTATGTGAAAGGAAATGCCGTGTTCATTGCAGCACTCATTGCACAGACTGGAGTAATCATTATTCACTTTATGACGGAGGCAGGGATATTCGCCTTAAGCTATCTCTGGTACAATGTGATCGGATGTTTAGGAACTATTTTGATTAGTATTATCCTTCAGCCAATGTTGCCTAGCAAGCCCAGGCCTAATTATTGAGGATTGATTGTTTGATAAGTGTTTACATAAGAGGTGGTCGATTTTATTAAAGAATAAAAAAAGCGTGAGCTACGCCCACGCTTTTCGATCTTACTCGGTTATAATTACTTCAATGAAGCAATTAAATCTTCGTTTCTTTTGATGTAACCAAAGTCCCCCTGCTCAAAAGCTTTAGCCTTTTCCATTGAATCTTTTGCAGCAGCAATAGCTTCTTTCTTCTTGCCCATTTTAGCCAGAATTTGAGCTTTTGTGTGTACATGCCAGAACTGTCCGGAATTTTCTCCCATGGACAAATATTTGTTCATCCACTCCAACGCTTGTTCCAGGTTCTCTCCAGAATTAAGGTAATAGTTGGCAGCAGCTACATAATTCTGAGGGTTTACCTGTGTTTTAGCAGCAATATCCTTCATCACTGATTCATGGAAGCTTACAGCTATTGGTAGTTTCCATGAAACATCAGCCCACTCAAAGTGAATGTTTGCTGAAGTATTGTCTGCACTGATGTCTGAGATTTGAAAGCTCATTCGTTCAACAGTGCCTGCTGGCTTACTTGACTTAACAGTCGCCTTAACAACCGCTTTGCTTTCATCGTATGCTCCCTCATTACCTCCTATAGGCTCTGAGATTAGCATTACCTGCCATTCGGATTCACCCGGAATACTCACCATTTGGTATTCTCCGGCTTTTACATCCTGACCTGCTACTTTTACATCTGTGCTAAAGCTAACCATTGTGCCGGCATTTGCTCCTGTTCTCCATACCTCACCAAACTGCTCCAGGTATTGATCTCCGCTTCCAAAAATCTGACGATCTTTTACACCAGGTCTGAAATATTCAATGCTGACTTCAGTTAAACCTACTGTAGAGCTGACAGATCCCGCCGGGCTCGGTTGTGGGGTGTTAATTTGTGCGGAAGCACCAAATGCGACTAGCACGCATAGTGCGATTAGATTTGTTATTCTTTTCATGTTCATGAGTTAAAAGGTTTTATGGTTTTCGAAATTAATACATCCGTTTACGAAAAACTCCCAAGATCGTTTTACTTGAGAGAGGATGTCGTAGAAGTGGCAAAAGATCTTTTGGGTAAGGTACTGATTACCAACATCGATGGGTATATCACTGCGGGAAAAATTGTGGAAACAGAAGCATACTGTGGAAGAGGAGATAAGGCGTGCCACGCGAATGGTAAAAGGACACCTAGAACAGAGGTGATGTATGGGCAAGGAGGTCATGCATACGTTTATCTCTGTTATGGAATCCATCATTTGGTGAATGTGGTAACAAATAAGGAGGATCAGGCGGATGCTGTTTTGATTAGGGCACTTGAGCCTTTGAAGGGAGAGGAGATTATGAGGGAACGAAGGATATTTACTAAAGCCAAATTAGCGTCTGGGCCGGGCACACTTTCACAAGCGATGGGGATTAGCGTGAAAATGACAGGAGCAGATCTACTTTCAGATGAAATATGGATTGGTAAAGATGGAGGTGAGCGTGATTTTGAAATATTGTCCGATACAAGAATTGGTGTGGAGTATGCAGAAGAAGATGCATTAAAACCATGGAGGTTTGTAATAGCTGGCAATAAGTTTGTGAGCAAGGTGGTAAAAGAAAAAAAGTCCGGCTAACCACACCGGACTTCAAATAATTCACTAGCTGTTTAGCTTTGTCACCAACTAACCAATAGAGAAACTTTACAAGTACAATTATATATTAGTATAGTTATATAATCAAATATTTTTCACAAAAAAATTAAATTAATTAATTGAAAAATTCAATAATAGCCCTTCTTCTCACATTAAGCCTGATTTCGAATGCACAAATTGCATTTGAAGGGCAACCAGAGCCTTTAAGTCATTTAAATTCTGCGAATGGTCAGAATTATTTGGTACTTGATCCTAATAGTGATAAAATGGCGTTTACAGAAGAAAGGTCAGGAGTCGGAGATAACGACCTTGAAGACTATGTTCACTATGTAGATTCTCTGAGCGTCTATTTTTTCTACGATTGGTTGGGGATGAAAAGAATGGTCAGCCCGATTGGCTTTGATGGGGAGGATCTAATTTATAATCATGTGTTTTTTAACCAGGGTGTCTATCATGGATTGATAATGAGATTGAAAAACAGGAATGGTGAACGAGTTCCGGAAATTATTCCATTTTTCAAAAACAAGTCTCCTGAACCCAGTGGTGGCCTTTCTAACGACGGTCAATTTATGATTTTGAGTGCGGAATCAAATCATACTTATGGTGTGGAAGATCTTTACGTCGCTGAGAGAAAACCAGATGGTAGCTGGACTCAATTAAAGAATTTAGGATCAATTATAAATACTCAGTATCAGGAAATCACACCTTTTCTCGCAGCGGATAATCGAACACTTTTTTTTGCATCAAATAGACCAGGAGGTTCTGGGAGTTTTGATATCTATTATTCTGTCAGAAAGGATAATTACTGGAGAGATTGGACTGCCCCCAGGCGTCTTGGGAGTCAAATCAATACATCTGGCTCTGAGTCTTCCTTTACTTTCAGGGATAATGAAGAATGGGCATATTTTATCAGGTCACAAGACAGTGATGGATATGGTGATATCATGCGTATTCGATTTATGGAGGAGATAGAGGAAGCATCCGAAGACCTTCCGACAGATCCACCCATTACAGTGATGACAGTTGAAGAGGCCGTCGTTAATGAGATAATATTGAGCATTGTTGACAAAAAAACGGGTGAATACTTATCTGCTGAGCTCATTTTTGATGAGTTAATTCTTCCTGTTCCGGCAGGGGTCTTTGTGCTTGACTCTTCCTTTATGAAGTATGGGGAAGTAGAAATCAAATCGGAGGGATATTTACCTGTTCGGTTTTCCCTGGAAGGCAACCTGATTATGGGTGCGAACCGGATCGCGCTTGACCCTGTGAAAAGAGGAGAAACCATCGCTTTAAAGAATGTCCTTTTCAAAAGAGGGACCCCCGAACTGTTGACCGGCTCCTACAAGGAATTAGATCTGGTGGTGGAAATGCTAAATGATAACCCTGAGATAAAGATCTTACTGAAAGGCCATACGGACAACACCGGCGATCCCGTGCGGAATGTTCAACTGTCGGAAGCTCGGGTGAAGGCAGTAAAGGAATACATCATTGCGCAAGGCGTTAGTCCATACCGGGTAAGCGGGAAAGGATATGGAGGTAATCAACCGCTTTACAGCAACGAAACAGAGGAAACGCGAAAGCTGAACAGGAGAGTGGAGTTTGAAGTGGTGGAGGATTAATTCTTTTCAAATGCTACCTTCTCAATTCCAAATTCTGTCATCCATTTTTTCACAAGGGTAAATCCAAAGCGTTCGTAAAGAGCAATGGCAGGCTCATTCTTTGCTCCTGTTTCTACCGTATACACATCAGAATCAAAATGAGTGAATAAATAGTAGATCAACTGACTGGCAATGCCTTTTCTGAAAAAATCAGGATGAACAACCAGACTTTGGATATGGGTGCAATCTCTATCACTTTTAACTTCAATAACCCCTGCAATCCGCTCATCTTCAAAATGGCCAAAGAACTCTGTATCGGCATGAATGAATGCAGAAAGCGGCCTCTTTAGAGGAGGAAAGTTGTCTTCGGCATCAAGCAGTTTGGCCTCAATGGCATATGATGCCTGAAAAACACCTCTAATTTGAATAGCAATTTCCTGATTTTTATGATCCAGTTTTCTAATCATTTAGGCTGTTATCCCGGTATGAAACAAGGCGTCTCCCCGATTCACCACAGGATTATTGTTTACACTGAGAATGTGACAATCGTGGGTTGCTTTAATTTTTTTCTCATATTCTCCATAAGGATCTGAAATGACGCCCATTACATCACCTTTCTTGACGAACGACCCGTTTCTAGCTTGTGCATAGTGTAGTCCGGCTCTGCTTGCACGCGTCCAGGTGGACTTGCTGATCACTACCGGCCCTCGGGATGGAGAAGGAGCGTCTTCAATCATGTTGAGGTGTTTCATTACCCTTTTCATTCCTGCCAGCCCTTCATCGATCGCTGGTTTTCTTAGCTTAAGTGATTCCCCGGCCTCATATACCAGGATACTTTTTCCCAGTTTACCAGCTTCTTTTCGCAAGGATTTGTCCCGATAGGGCGAGTTAATGATAAAAGGCGAAGCAAAGGCATGTGCCAACTCATTGTTTTTTGTGTCATCCAGCATGGCCCGTACTTGCGGGAAGTTATTGATCTGCTTGCCGCCGGTGTGAAAGTCAATTCCATATTCAATATGAGGAAGAACCTCGTCTGTCATAAAGTAGGCAAACTGGCTGGCCAATGATCCATTTTTGTTTCCGGGAAAGGAGCGGTTTACATCTTTGCCGTCAGGCACCTCCCGGCTGAAATTGATGAACCCAAAAACGTTAAAAACAGGAACAAGAATTACTCGTCCAGACTGAACCTGATAGAGTTTTTTAGTAATGATCCTTCGCATGATCTCCACTCCATTGATCTCGTCACCATGCATACCGGCCATCAGCAGGAGAGTAGGTCCCTCTTTTTTTGATTCATAGGAAAAAATGGGAATTTCGATCACCGTGCCAGAGGGAAGGCGGGCTGTAGGAATATTCTGGCGGTGTAGTTTTTCGGGAGCAAGGTTAAAGTCCATGTTGTAAATAGATTAAGCTAAAAGTAGTGAAAGATGCATTCATTATATTGCCGCTTCAATATAATTCGCTATGCTGAACGATAAGAAAACCATCAACGCCTGGTGCCTGTATGACTGGGCAAACTCTGTCTATTCACTTACGATCACCTCTGCAATATTTCCAATTTACTATCAAGCTGTAGCCGTCAATGCCAATGGTGGTGACCGGATTGACTTTTTCGGGATGGAGATCGTAAACTCGGTACTTTATTCGTATGCACTTTCTGCCAGTTTCCTGATGGTAGCTATCGTGCTTCCCATTTTATCTGGAATTGCGGATTATGCAGGCAAAAAGAAGTTCTTTTTAAAACTATTCATGTTTATCGGTTCTATATCCTGTATTGGGCTTTTCTTTTTTACTGGTGAAAATGTGGAATGGGGGATTTTATGCTCGGTGATGGCCAGTGTCGGATATTCGGGCAGCCTGGTCTTCTACGATGCATTTTTGAATGAGATTGTAACTGAGGATAAACGTGACATAGTGAGTGCGAGAGGTTATGCATATGGTTATATGGGCGGAGTGATCTTATTAATTATTAATCTAGCCACAATAGAAATGCCTGGTACATTTGGTTTGGCTGACGCAGGGATCGCATCCAGGGTAGCATTCCTGACAGTAGGAGTGTGGTGGATTGGTTTTTCACTTTACGCGATTTCCAAACTCCCGGAAAATCCACATGGAAGAAAACCAGAAGGTCACTATTTGACAAACGGTTATCGCGAGTTGCGTTCGGTATGGAGGCAGCTGAAGGAGATGGAGGGGATGCGAAAGTTTCTTCAGGCCTTTTTCTTTTACAATATGGGAGTGCAGACGGTGATGTACCTGGCTGCAACATTTGGATCCAAAGAGTTAAAAATGGAGGCAAGTAAACTGATCATGACTGTATTATTGATACAGTTTGTGGCGATTGTAGGGGCTTACCTTTTTGCGTTTGTATCAAAAAAGCAGGGGAACATACGATCACTTTTCATTCAAATTTTGATCTGGATTGGGTGCTGTCTGGGGGCATATTTTGTGGATCAGGAGATTGAGTTTTTTGCTTTGGCCGCTATTGTTGGATTGGTGATGGGAGGAATCCAATCACTTTCACGGGCGACCTACTCTAAGATCATGCCTAAAGACACGGTTGATACTGCATCATTTTTTAGCTTTTACGATGTGACCTACAATGTTTCAATTGTGTTTGGAACGTTCGTTTACGGCTACATAGAGCAGGTGACTGGGAGTATGCGAAATAGTACGCTTGCACTAGCTTCATTCTTCATTCTCGGCATCATTTTCCTATCTCAAGTGAAACTGAAAAATGCAGCCACTCAAGCTTCCTGAGTTTGATTATCAGACTGAGGGAAACAAGATTTTCTGTCTGATCAGAAAAAAGTGGGTGGTGCTCACACCGGAGGAGTGGGTGAGGCAGCACTTTATAAATCTCCTTGTTTCTCACCTACGTTACCCCAGGGGACTGTTTAGGTTGGAGCAGTCCATGAGCTACTTTAAGAATCAAAAACGTTCAGATATTAACGTGCTAGATAGAGAAGGAAATGTTTTTCTTTTGGTGGAGTGCAAAGCACCCTCTGTTAAATTGGATCAAAAGGTTACCGGACAGATAGCAGCTTACAACAAAGTGCTAGACGCAAAGTACCTGGCGATTACAAACGGGATGACGCATTTTGTTTGGAAGAGAGAGATGAAAGGGTTTCAGCAGATTAGAGATTTTCCTTTTTACGAATCTTGACAGATACCTATATTAGCAGAATGGAAACGACAAAGAAAGAATCCAGATTCTCTGCTAATTTTCCTTACCTGATCATTGCTATTTTGTTTTTGGTGATACTTTATTTTTGGTTTGAAACCTATGATGTATCAAGGTTACGTGTTCCAATCGAAAACATCACAAAAGATGATATAATGACATTTGTTGTGATATGGGGATGCTTGATTTGCTCATATAAATCAATCAAAAACTATTTCACCAAGTAGATGAAGGTTTCAGCTAAAGAATACCGGGATAAGCAGAATCAGGCGACAGGCGCTTTACTAATGTCCATTCTCGCTCTTATCATGATTGTATTTCATGCATATCAAGTTTTGATCAATAGCGAGCCTTTTGAGTGGGAGCGTTGGATAGGTTGGGGCATTATGTTTCCCGGGATGTTTCTGGTTTGGAGGTTGAAAGAGAGAGAATTGAAAGATTTAACCATTGAATAGAATGCCGATAAGTGACAAGAAGCGTCGTAGGTTCCAACTAGCCGGATCCATATTAATGTTATTGGGTGTAATGTTTAATTTATATAGATATTTTTTTACCACAGATTCGAGCTGGACTCAAATTATGCTGGCGATCTGCTGGTTTCCTCTAGTCATCATATTCTACCTTCAATCCAGAGATATTATTAAAACAGCTAAGAAGTAGCAAAGTATCAAAACTTAGTATTTCTCGTTACATTTGTATTGATCTGCTGAAGCTTTGAAAGACAAACCACCCACTAAAATTCAAAGCAGATGAAGAATTTATTGGATCGTGTTCCTCCATTTTTCAGAAATTTTTATTTTCTGTCCACATTGTTTTTCGTGGTGTGGCTGGCTTTTGTTGATAGTAATGACCTGTTCCTTCAGGCACAGTTATCATCTAAAAAAGCAGAACTGGAGGAGGCTAGGCTGTTTTATCAAGATAAGATATTGCAGGTAAAAAATGATCAGGCGGCATTAAACAACAATCCTGATTTATTGGAAAAGATGGCCAGAGAAAAATACCTGATGAAAAAGCCGAACGAAGACTTGTTTATTGTCGTAAGAGAAGAATAATGAAATCGCTCTTTTCCGTACTATTCATAGGGTTAGCTTTCGGACTTTTCAGTCAAAACAAGCTTTCCGATAAAATTTATTTTGGAGGTGGTGGAGGCTTCAGCGCAAGTTCTAACCAGACCAATATCAGTGTTTTTCCCCAGGTCGGATATAAGATCACCGATCGATACTCAGCCGGTATTGGGATTACTTATCAATACGTAAAAATCAAGCAGCCAATTAATACTTCGCTTTCCAATTTTGGCTGGAGTGTGTTTAATCGATTCAATGTTACTCGTCAGTTTTTTGCTTATGCAGAGTTTGAGCGTCTTCGGTTTGAATACTTTACTTCCTTTTCACCTGAAAGGACGGAGAAATCTTCTTTCAACAGTCTCATGATAGGGGCTGGATATGCCGAACAGCTAGGAGGCAGAGCATCTTTCAATATCATGGCGCTATATAATGTGCTATATGATGAAAGTGAAATCCCACGACCATACAACAGCCCATGGGTTATTCGTGCTGGTGTTGGGATTGGCGTCTTTTAATTATCTGATAGTTCAAACTCCATTTCCAGCAACTCGCTATAATCATTAGCCATCTCCTGCATTTCTCTATCCTTTTTATCAAAGTACCAGTGAATGGAGGGCGCTTTGCTTTTAAATTTGAATGATTTCAACAAATCAATCAAAGATTTAGCGGCAATGGTGTTAAACACATTGAGTTTGATATTGAGGTCCTTATAGTCAAATTGCTCAAACTGCTCGATCATGTCATTGATTACGGAGGCGTAGATCGTAACATCCCGGCATAGTGAAGAACCTGAAATGAGAACTGATTTTGTCTTAGAATCCATCATCACCGTAGGTGAGGTGTTGGTGGCTTTGCGGAAATAATCCATGTGATTAAGTATTAGGGTGTAGAGGATTATACTGGCCCAACGATTCAGAGTTTATATCATTAGCTGAGAGCAAAGGAACTATCGTTGAACACGATTCTTGTTCCGATTAATGGAGGAAATACTATTGGTCAATTCTAAGGGATTTGATCATCCGCTTGAATAGCTTTTGCACCTTAGGTTCAGGAGTACAGGTTGTAATCTCCCAGGATTGTCCAAGGTGATCAAATTCATATTTTTGTTGAATAAAGCTTGTTCCGTCCCTTATAGCTTCCCGGCTCTCCATTGTTAACCGATACTGTCCGATGGTCACAACCTTTTGAGGAGCCGTTTCTTCCAAGGATTTTTCTGGTAATGGCGTGTCTATTATTTCGCTATATGATCCAATTGGGGTTGGTGACTCAAAATAAGTGATGGTAAAATAAACATCAGTGGTATCTATCGCGGAAGGACTTACTTTTACCACATAGCCATTATCGAATACTTCCCAGCTTTTTGGTTTTTTTAGGCTGAATGTGAGGTCTGGGTCATTAAACGTGATTCGTTGAGAAAATACCACAGAAATGGAGGTGATCAAAGCAAGAAGACTAATTGTATTCCGCATATCTCTTTTTAATGATTTCAACAGACTTTCTGGTCATTTCCTCCAGTACCTCTAAGTCTATATCCGAAAGGCGCTTAATATACAGGCAACTCACACTGCTCTTGTATTTACCCAACTTTTGCATCAATTCACCCATTTTATCATAACCGGACATGAGGTAAAGAGTCATGGCCTGTTTTCTAGGAGAAAATCCAGTCAGCATCCATTCTCCCTCCCTGCCAGACTCGTATACATATTTGTACTTGCCAAAACCAACAATAGATGGCCCCCACATCACCGGCTCCTCACCTGTGATGTTTTTCATAAGTTTGAGTACTTCCCAAGCATCATCCCGCTTCCATTCAGGCTCGATTGCGCTGATAAATTCTTCTACATCGAGATCATTGGGTTGTGTTTTGAGCTCTGCCATACGGGTTCTATTTCTTTAATGGAACGCCAAACTTCTCCCCAAGTTCCTGCAAATCCTGCACAACCGGATCCAGCAGGTCAATTCCACTCTTTAACCTGTCTTCTGTCATCTCGCGTTCCGGGTCGCCTGGGATCAATACTTTCTGTGCAGGGTCAACCGTTTCGGATGCTCTGAACCGCTCGATCCAGTTGTCCATATGTGCTTTGAACTCTTCACCATCCCGGAATGCATCAATGCGCATGGCGCCAAAGAAATGTCCAAGTCCTTCGCCCACCGGGTTGGGAGCCGGATCGATAAACGCAACAAACGGAGGAACCCAGGGGCCATAGTTGGCACCTGAGAGAACCGCTGAAAGAATATCTACCACTGCACCTAGTGCATACCCTTTGTGTGAGCCATGTTCGCGATCTCCACCCAATGGGCGCATAGATCCTCCCTTTATCAGCCCTTTTGCATCGGTAGTGATGTGGCCTTCTTTATCCTGCAGCCAGCCTTCGGGTGCATCCTGACCTTTTCGCTGAAGAACCTCAAGTTTACCATTTGCAGCCGTTGTGGTCGCCATGTCCAGGACAAACGGAGGTTGGTTTTTGGTAGGGATCGCAATCGAAATCGGGTTTGTTCCCAACAGTCGTTCTTTTGAGAAGGTAGGCGATACCAGTGGGCTGGCATTGGTTAATGAAATGCCGATGCAATCTTCTTCCAGCGCCATCATGGCGTGGTATCCGGCAATCCCATAATGATTTGAGTTTTTAACTGACACCCATCCGGAACCAGCATCTTTTGCCTTTTTGATAGCCAGCTGCATAGCATGTGGGCCGACTACCAATCCTAGACCTAAATCACCATCAACTACCGCAGTGGAGGGTGTTTCATGAATAGTCTTAATTTTTGGTGTGGCGTTTAGTCGATTCTTTTCATGCAATCGAATGTAGCCCGAAAGTCGCGCCACTCCGTGAGAATCTACTCCTCTCAGGTCTGCACTAACTAAAACATCGGCTGCCTGCTGAGCTTCTGCTTCAGGACAACCGATGCTAATAAATATCTCTTTAGAAAATCGTTTAAGTTCTTCCGCTGAAAAAATCATGCGGCGAAATTACTCATTTAGCTCCGCTATGATCTGATTGAAAACTAAAATTACATTTCTAGCTTTCTCAATATCAGCCAGGCTGAGCTCAAAACCATCCTGATAATTTTCAATCTCACCGTCTTTGTAGTACTTGATGATATCTTCTTTGAACTTGGTTTCAAAGGAAACAGCAAGCGTTTTACTTCCTATATCATACTGAATACTCTTAGGATTCAGGTCTGTAAAGTTGAACTCAAAGATTTCTTCTTGTCCACCCTTCGCATCAACTTCTAGTTTTGTTAGCTTGATTTTGTCAGGATCTGAATCATCGATTCGATCAAAGGTTTGTGTGATCGTTTTATCACCGTTTCTAACCTCCTCCATGTTTTCAGTCAGCCATCCAATTTTTTGTTCCAGGGTCATATCAGCAAAAGGATCGATGTAGTCCCGCTCACAGATTTTTATTAAATCTTCCAATACTGCCTTAATTCTTCTGGCTACCTCTACATTTTCTGCATAAATCTTTAGTTCATCATCGTACCCATCAAATTCATCATTTTCATACGTTTTGATTAGATCCAGTGACTCTTTGGTGGTGAATTCCACGTACATTTTTCCAGATGAAACATCATAATCAATGAGGTTCCCATTAATGTCAATCAAGTTGAATTCTGCTGTGAGTTTTTCAGTTGATTTTTCGTCTGATTCTATTCTGGCAAACTTCATCAAACAATCGCCCTCCACAGATTGCTCGAAGGACTCATCACCATAGTCAATGTTTTGAACAAACTTTCCGAGGTACTCTAATGCCGGCGGCAGTGCATCAAACTTTTGAATGGATGCCTCAACCTTATCCTCTGCTAACGGTACGGCCAAGGTGAGAATGTTTTTTAGATCTCTTGCCTCCTCTACATTATTCGTAAAAATTTCAATTTCATCATCGAATCCATCAGGCACTCCATTCTCAAGTACTTTGATCACCTTTTGTTTTCGGTTAGTTTCAAAATCCAGGGAAAAGCTAGAACCAGAAATATTGAACTTTAAACTGTTGATATTGATGTCAGCAAGATTGAAAATATATTGTTTTTCCTCAGATGACTTAGACGTGATTTCAGTCTGAATTAACCTAAAGTTTCCAGGGAAATCGTCAAGTGCCACAAGCTGCTGATTGTAGCTTTTGCCACTACTTTCTGCATTTACCACATTTTCTTCCATCCAGCTTTCCATTTCCGGATAGGTCTCTACCTTGAGTTTATTGGTCATGATCTCTTCTGCCATAGGGATGGCTTTCTTAATCAGATCTTTCATGATCCTGGCATTATCGATATTCTTGGTTACCATCAGCATGTTTTCATCATATCCTTTCACGTCTCCATTTTCATATACTTTGATGAACTTTTGGCCATTGTCTACCGTCAGGCTTAGATAAATAATGTCTTTTTTGGTTTCTTCTCTTACCACATAAGGATCCAGGTCAGCCACATTAAATTCATAAGCAATTTCTTCTCTATTGCCTTTTTCGTCTACTTCAACCAGCGTGTATTTGAGAACCGAGTAACCAAGGTGCTCTATTTCGTGAGTGTACGTTTCGTCACCGGTCTGCACCTCCAAAAGATTCGATTGCAGTTCAGAAATCACACTTTTGAACTCATCGTTTTGGCTTAGGCCAATAAATGACACAAAAAGGAAGAATAGTCCAATTAGGTATCTCATGATTTTTTTGTTGGTTGTTAAAGTGTAAAAGTTAAAAAGAAGTGGGTCTTAACCAATACCTAATTAGAGGTATTTATTTCTTTTTGAAGACTGTCAAGTACGTTATAGAGTATTCCTTCCTTCAAAGCGTAGGCAGAAACGCGAATGTTTTTTAGGTGAAATTTCTCGATGATGTAGTCTACAAGCACACATGCGACTACAATCATGTCCACACGCATTTCTATCATTCCCGGTATAGCCAGACGCTCCTCTCGGGTTTTATTAATCAAATCCGTGAAGATATCCTTGAAAGCCTCTATACCAAATGGGTACTCGGTTGTATCCGGATCTCTTTCTGCTTTGGTTTGTTCGCAGTAGATGTCACTTAGCGTATCGAAGGTGCCTGAGCATCCCACTAAGGTGGTGGGGTGGTGTTCTGCCCAAGCTTCTGCCAGTGGCTGAAGCTCAGCCTCAAAAAAAGCAGTGAGTTCTGCAATTTCTTCGGGTGTAATTGGATCAGATTTATGGAACTTTTCAACCAAACGTTGACCACCTACCTCAAAGCTTCTTAGCCAAAAAGCTTGATTGGAATCTGCGATTATAAATTCGATGCTACCACCGCCAATATCCATGATGAGATTCTTTTCTGAACCAAAATCGAGGGCCTTGCTGGCTCCATGATGGATGAGTTCAGCTTCTCTCATCCCGGAAATCACTTCAATTTCAATCCCTGTTTGCTTATGAATTTCTTTTACAAGATCCTGTCCATTGCTGGCGTTGCGTATGGCACTTGTGGCAGTAGCAAATACCTGATCAACCTGGTGCTCGTCAATAATTGTTTTAAATCTATTTAATGCGGTAAGGGCTCTTTCCCAGGCGGCCAGAGTGATCTCTCCTTTGTTAATGCCTTTCTCACCGATTTTCACTGCTTTTCGCTCTCGAAGTAAAATTTCATGAGAGACCTTATCCACCCTGGCAATAAGCAGATGAAAAGTATTTGTGCCCAAATCGATGACTGCAACCTTCATAAACAGGCCGCAATATAGCAAAATGGATGGGAGAGATTTTAGAATTTCACGATAGATAATGGCATATTCCTCATTCTCCACTGCTCGTCTTATCTTTGGCGTTTTGCAAACAGACTATGAGTACAGAAAAACCAAAAACCGCAACCAATATTCAATCCATAGCCGAGAAGATCGAGCGATTGGAGGTGATGAATGAAGAGGCTCTAAAAGGTGGAGGCGAAGACCGAATTGCAAAACAGCACGAGAAAGGAAAGCTCACGGCTCGTGAACGGATTGACCTCTTGCTTGATGAAGGATCATTCGAGGAAATTGGCAAGTTTGTCACACACCGAGCAACAGATTTCGGGATGGATAAACAAAAAATTCTTGGTGATGGGGTGGTAACCGGATACGGAACCATCGATGGTCGATTGGTATATGTATTTAGTCAGGACTTCACCGTTTTTGGAGGGTCACTTTCAGAAACGTTTGCAGAGAAGATTGTGAAGATCATGGACATGGCCATGAAAAATGGAGCTCCTCTGATTGGCTTAAATGACTCTGGAGGGGCACGTATTCAGGAGGGAGTAGTTTCTCTAGGTGGATATGCGGATATTTTTTACCGAAATACGCTAGCATCAGGAGTAGTGCCTCAGATTTCTGCTATACTGGGTCCATGTGCAGGTGGGGCAGTTTATTCTCCCGCTATTACAGACTTTATTTTTATGGTGGAGCAGAGCAGCTACATGTTTGTGACCGGTCCAAACGTGGTGAAAACAGTAACGCAGGAGGATGTGACTAGCGAAGAATTAGGTGGGGCACAAGCGCATGCTTCAAAAAGTGGCGTCACTCATTTTGCTTGTGCAAATGAAGCTGAATGTATCCGTCAGATTAAGCAGCTGATGAGTTACATTCCTTCAAACTGCGAGGAAGAGCCACCAAAGCTCGACTATGAACTTGGAGATGAGACAAGAAATGAGCTGGATAACATTCTGCCTGACAATCCGAATCAGCCTTATGATATGCACGATGTGATCAATGGCATCATTGATAAAGATTCGTTTTTAGAAGTTCATAAAGATTTCGCTGAAAATATCATATGTGGATTTGGAAGGCTTGCAGGAAGAAGTATTGGAATTGTTGCGAATCAGCCGATGAGCATGGCAGGTGTATTGGATATTCATTCCAGTACAAAAGGAGGTCGATTTGTTCGATTTTGTGATAGTTTCAATGTTCCATTGTTGGTGTTAGTGGATGTGCCAGGATTCTTGCCAGGTACGGATCAGGAGTGGAACGGAATTATTACCAATGGTGCGAAACTTCTTTATGCCTTCAGTGAAGCAACTGTTCCAAGAATTTCGGTAATTACAAGAAAAGCATATGGAGGCGCCTATGATGTTATGAATTCTAAGCACATCGGTGCAGACATGAACTATGCATGGCCAACAGCCGAGATTGCAGTGATGGGTGCACAGGGAGCTTCAGAGATTATTTTCAGAAAAGAAATTAAGAAATCGGATGATCCGAATGCGAAGCTTCAGGAAAAGATTAATGAATACACGGAGAAGTTTGCCAATCCATATATCGCCGCTGCTCGAGGTTTTGTGGATGAAGTAATCCTTCCACATAATACCCGTACGAAATTGATCCATGCATTTAAAATGCTGGAAAACAAGGTGGATAAGCTTCCCAGGAAGAAACACGGGAATATTCCTTTGTAAGGTTCATTAGAAGGATGCCTTTTAAGCAGGTGAAATCTTTAAGTAGATCTCTCACATCCTTTCTAGATGACATTTAAAACTTAGATTTAATACTTGATCATGAGTGAAAACAAAGTTGCAATTATAACCGCAGCAAGTAAAGGAATGGGTCGTGCCTGCGCTGAGAAACTAGCAGAGGAGGGTTATCAACTTGCTATCTTGTCGCGCTCTTCAGAAATTCACGACCTGGCAGATAAGCTGGGTGGCATTGCTGTACAGGGATCAACAGACAATGAGGAAGATTTGAGGCGCCTGGTAGATGCGACCATGGAAACATATGGTCAGATTGATGTGGTGGTGAACAACACAGGTCACCCACCAAAAGGTGAGCTACTTGAGCTTACTGATGATCAATGGAAAGAAGGTTTTGATCTGGCATTAATGAATGTCATTCGCATATCGAGGTTGGTTGTTTCTTATATGAATGGAGGAGGTTCGATTGTTAATATTTCCACGTTTGGTGCGAAAGAACCTTCATTAAGCTTCCCAATTTCTTCTGTAGCGAGAACTGCTCTGAGTAGTTTCACTAAACTGTTTGCAAACAAATACGGGGCTTTAAGCATTAGGATGAATAATGTGCTTCCAGGTTTCATAGATAGCTACAAAGCAGATCAGGAAACAATCAATCAAATTCCGATGTTGCGCCAGGGAGCACCTGAGGAGGTTGCGAACTTGGTGGCCTTTTTGGCCAGCAATAAATCAGAATACATTACAGGACAAGATTTTCTTATAGACGGAGGATTAGTTAAATCAATATGATATGGACAAAAAGAGTACAGACTTTTTATACAAATACCTTAATAATGCTGCACCTACCGGGTTTGAGCAGGAAGGACAAAAAATTTGGTTGGATTACATCAAACCTTACGTAGATGACTATGAAGTGGACACGTATGGAAGTGTTTATGGGGTAGTGAATCCAGAAGCGAAATACAAAGTCGTGATTGAAGCGCACGCGGATGAGATCAGTTGGTTTGTGAACTACATCACCGATAATGGTTACATCTACGTAGTGAGAAACGGAGGTTCTGATCATCAGATAGCACCTTCCATGCGGGTCAATTTACACACGAAAGAAGGTGTGGTAAAAGGAGTGTTTGGATGGCCGGCCATTCATGTGAGAAAGGATAAGGAGGATAACCCAACCTTGAAGAATATTTGCATCGATGTAGGAGCAGAAAGCAAAGAGGAAGTAGAAAAGATGGGTATCCACGTGGGGACTGTGGCTACTTTCCAGGATGAGCTTTTCGAAATGAATAAGAAATATCTCGTCGGAAGAGCGCTTGATAACCGAATGGGAGGATTCATGATTGCTGAGGTGGTTCGAAGGCTTTCGGAAAATGGTGTGAAGCTTCCATTTGGATTGTATGTAGTGAACTCTGTGCAGGAAGAAATTGGTTTGAGGGGAGCAGAAATGATCTCCAGAAGGATTAAGCCAAACGTAGCGATTGTGACGGATGTAACACACGATACGCAATCACCAATGTATGATAAAATCACTAGTGGGGATATGACAGCAGGTAAAGGACCGGCTGTGACTTACGGCCCGGCCGTTCAGAATAACCTGCGTGACATGATCCTTGAAGTTGCTGAGAAGAAAAAAATCCCATATCAACGAATGGCAGCTTCCAGAACCACAGGAACAGATACGGATGCATTTGCATATTCTGATATTGGGGTGGCTTCTGCATTGATATCGCTACCGTTGAAATACATGCATACGACAGTGGAAACCGTACATAAGGAAGACGTGGAAAACGTGATTCGTTTGATTTATGAAACAGTAGCCCAGATCAAAGACGGACAGGATTTTACCTATTTTAAGTAATGAAAAAGGTTCTCCTTCTTGGCTTGATTTTATCCTTCTCGGGCTGTGTTACAAAAGAGGACACACAAGTTCAAGGTAAATGGTACACCTACGCCGAAAGTGGAGATTATATGGAGCTTTGGTTGGGAAAGGACAGAGCCATGAGCTACCTGAGTGGCATTGATCAGTTCCTGCTATACAATCTGAAAAGAGAGGACAATATTCTTTATTTCTCATTGCTGGAGAGCAGAATCACTGATCAGCACAACTTTCAGTTGGAAATTACAAAATCAGATGAGCAGCTTTTACAAGCTACATTCAGAAGTGATAATCGGGTGGACTCATTGAAAACCTATTTTCTCATAGATGCTAACATTCCAGACATTAAAGAAAGTCTGGACAAGAATCAACACTTGATGAATGAGCTGTTTGAGCGGCTTGAGAGCGGTTCTCACGCAAGACATGGTCATTAATCAATGCTTGCTAAAACTTATATCGATCAGATGGGGAGAGAGGTGAGGCTAACCTCTCCACCTCGTCGGATTGTGTCTTTAGTACCTTCGCAAACGGAGTTTTTATTAGATGTTGGCGCTCCTATTGTGGGGCGTACCAAGTTTTGCATCCACCCTAACGAAATAGTTGAAAACATTCCTATAGTGGGAGGAACTAAGAAATTTCATTTCCAAAAGATCAAAGAATTGAATCCCGATTTGATTGTTGGTAACAAAGAGGAAAACTATAAATATGGGATTGAAAAACTGGAGGAAGAGTATCCGGTTTGGATGAGTGATATCTTCACACTCGATGATGCATTTGGTATGATGACTGCCATTGGCAGCCTCTGTGATTTAGAAGATCGAGCAAAGGCAATCGTTAGGGAATGTAAGGAAGCCGTGGAGAAAGTGAAAGGATCAAAATCAGGGAAAGTCATTTACCTGATATGGAATAAGCCCTGGATGGCGGCTGGCAAGAATACTTTCATTGATCATTTTCTAACCCACCTCGGTTATGAGAATTTGATTACTGAGGAGCGGTATCCCGAACTTACCACCGAGCAAATTATCAATCTAAACCCTGATAAAATTCTATTCAGTTCCGAACCCTTTCCATTCAAGGAAAAACATTTAGCTGAGGCAAAAGCCTTTTGTCCAAACGCTGAAAGCTTGATGGTTGATGGGGAGCTTCACAGTTGGTACGGGAGTCGTTTGAGGTACTGGAATAAGTAACTATGCCGATCTATCGATTAACAGATGATATCATTTTTCCACCTGTTGAAGGAGCGGAGGATGGGATCGTTGCAGTGGGTGGGGATCTGCTACCTGAAAGACTCATATTGGCATATCAGTCTGGAATTTTTCCGTGGTATAGCCAAGGGGACCCTATCATCTGGTGGAGTCCCGATCCGCGATTTATTCTCTTTCCGGAGAAGCTTCATGTATCCCGATCGATGAAACGGGTGCTAAAGAAGCGGGAATTCAATGTGACATTTAATCAGTCATTTGAAAAAGTGATTGCCGCATGTAAGAAAATTCCAAGACCTGGTCAGCAAGGCACCTGGATCACCGACGAAATGGAGTTGGCTTATATCCGATTGCATGAAATGGGTATTGCAGAATCTGTTGAGGTTTGGAAGGGGAATGATTTGGTAGGAGGGATGTATGGTATTAGAACGGGGAAAGTGTTTAGTGGTGAATCGATGTTTTCAAAAGAGAGCAACGCTTCCAAGCTGGCCTTAATCCATTTCATCCAAAAATTTCAACAGGAAGGTGGAGAGTTGTTTGATTGTCAGGTTCATTCCAATCACATGGAGACCATGGGGGCAGAGGAGGTTAGGAGGGAAGCGTTTCTGGCCTATTTAAAAAACTACACCTAAAAGCAGCAGGGTATTCTGAAGGTTACTCGTCTTATAAACGACCCTTAATTATTCATTTTGCAAGTAACCAAAGTAGTATGAGATATCTTATTAGCTTATTAACTGTCACTCTTTCCGTATCAATCTTTTCTCAGTCCATTGATGTGGTAGGCCCTAAACCTTTTTCTGATATTCTTCAGCAAAGTTTCACTACCACATGGACACCTGCTGCTATAAGCGGAATTGAAAATCGATCGTATATCATCCTGTTGGATGAAGCAACTAAGCAAAGTGCTGTAGTGCTGGATGATGCTGACATCAGCCAGCTGAATATTGAAGAAGTGTCTGGCGTTACAGGCGGTACATATAGTTCAATGTTAAGAAGTATATTTCAGTTAGTAGATATCAACACCAACACGACCGATGCATTAACTGGAAAATACACCATTCATCCTTTGTTGCAAAGCTATCATGGCTTAAATACTTCAGATGGTGCAAACGTCAATGTTTCCGATGCAGGTTCATATTATTTAGATTCTGGTGATGGTTACCTGATTGTGGAATTTGAAGGCACTGCTTCCTCAACTACTGTTGCCGTTACTGCACAGTATGAGTATAATACTACCTCTGGTGAGTTTGAAGAAAATACCTCATGGACCACTAAGTGGTTGATGATCTCCGGTGATCAACTATCTCTAACAGCTAATTCTGGAAATGCTACCAGTTTCTTTTTGGCAGACCCTCATGATTTGATTGATTTCAGTCTACAGATTGGATCGGATTTTAACCCAAAAGGAACAGAGTGGCAGGAAAATGCCTTTGCAGCTTACCCTGATGAGGTATGGACATATGGGGCAAGCGCTCTTTTTGGGGATCAGTTTTTTGAGGAAATAGATGATGCTTACGAGACTCAGTTTGGCAATGATGATGCTGCCAACACAGCAGCCTCGAATGCGCTGGATCAAATAGAAAGTGATCTTTCAACGGATGGAGAATCCTTACGATATGATAAATCGGTATATCTTGAATTTAGGGATAATCTACTCTCTAGAACTTTTGGTGCAGCGGATATGTACAATTCGCTAATTGGAGAAAATACGGTCTCCTATGTGTACTTCACCAATGCAAGTGATGACGAAGGCGTTAGACATCCTTTTATGGTAATTGCGTCACACAATGCTTCGGATAGTCCTAACTTTTTGATAGATGTCGCTCGACCTCCCGGAGATGGCAATGGGGCGGGTTATGAAGAGCAGAGTGTAACTCGAAATGCAGTTTTGGAGGTCAAGCTCATCAAGATTCCATTAAAAGATTACGGATTAATTGAAAATCTTGAAGATAATGACCTGAGTGCAGATGGTACATTAGCTGAGGATTTGGGTTTGACGTCAGCGGATTTTGACGTGTACAATTATGCTGCGAGAGCCTCAAATGGTATTGCTATTGATGGGGTAGTCATTTATCCCAGCCATAATAATAACCTCCGCTTTGCTGCGATGGATGCAGAGATTTCCAGTACTGGAATCCATGTTGGTCAAGGTATGGGATTACACTATCATGCGGATGGACACGGATTTACCGGAAATGGACTTAACCTCTATAATGAATCAGATTATGAAGGAGTCAATCATCCACCAATTATTGGTTTCGCTTATGATGGAGTCGCATTGTTTGGAAAGTATGAATCAGACTATTCAAGTATGGAGGGTTATGGAGATGCATTGGATGAGTTTGGTGGGCATGACCATAGCGAGTTTGGGTATCACTATCATGCATTTGGCGAGGAGGTTACCGTGGAGGATGATATGGAAGGTACAATAGGACCATTTGTTCAGCATTTTTTATTGGTGGGAGCATGGAAAGGAAATATCAATGAGATTCCCGGGATTTTCGAAGGAAGCACGGCACAGCTAAAAGATGAAGAGGTTGGCCGTTTTGCTGGCGCATCTTATGAAGAAGGAAATGGTGGTGGAACAACCTTGGGAGTAAATAAAAATGAGGATTGGGTGGTTTATCCAAACCCAAGTAAGGGCACATTCAAAATTATAACCGAAGGACTCAAGTATATTACTTTGATGGATCTTTCTGGAAGGATGAAGGCTGTCCGTGAGATAGATGCCACCTCTACAGTGATATTTGATGGAGTTGAAAGTGGCGTATACATCCTCAGAGGACAAGGATCAAAAGGTCAGTATGAGAAGCGAATTGTCATCGAGTAAAGGAGAGACGAGAGGGTTCTCTGATTTATGCTGTGACTTATTTGACCTTGAAACTGCTTTTCATTTTTAAACCTTTCTAAAACCCCTCTGCATAACTATCTCCCCTGGTATAATCAGGGCCGCCCTCAAGTGTACCATCTGATCTGACCAAAATACAGTTCATGCGCCCCATCGCTTCTCTTGGCTCAATTTTGTGCCCCATCTTTTCCAGCTTACGCACTACTCGTGGATCCAACGGTCGTTCTTCAATTAGGATTCGATCAGGTAGCCATTGACTATGTACGCGTGTTGCGTTCACTGCATCCTGCATGCCCATTCCATGGTCAACCACATTCATGATTGCCTGAAAGACCGATGTGATAATGGTAGAGCCTCCCGGAGTTCCAAGCACCAATTTAAGTTCACCATCTTTTTCCACAATGGTGGGAGTCATACTACTTAACATTCTTTTACCAGGTTCGATTGCATTGGCTTCACCTCCCACTAGGCCAAATTGATTTGGAACACCCGGTTTTATACTAAAGTCATCCATGATATTATTCAGGAAAAAACCTGCACCTCTCACGTATACTTTGCTGCCAAAGAATGAGTTGAGTGTGGTGGTGATCGAAACAGCATTTCCCTCTGGGTCTATAATAGAGAAATGGGTGGTTTCAACGCTTTCAACATGTTCAACGCTTCCTTCCTTAATATCCTGTGAATCCGTCTTTTTTTTGAGTGAAATACTTGAAAAGCGTTCTTTATTGTAATCCGTGTCAAGCAGCATGTCCACTGGCACTTCATAAAAGTCAGGGTCTCCGAGATGAGTAGCTCTATCCGCATACACTCGTCTTTCCAGTTCGGTTTTCAGGTGGACGGTTTCGACGGTATTATGGCCCATCTCTTTGATGTTATATAATTCAGCACCTTGCAGGAGTTGAAGCAAAGCGATTCCTCCGCTAGAAGGAGGTGGCATAGAAATGACAGTATGCCCTCGGTAGCTCCCTGTAACAGGCGCTCGCCATTTTGAGGTATAATTTTTAAGGTCGTCTTCAGTAATCAAACCACCCCCTCTTTGCATTTCTTTGGCAATTTGATCAGCGACAATTCCTCCATAAAACCCGTCTCTACCTCGGTCCCTTATTTGTGTCAGGGTACTGGCCAGTTCTGTAAATTTCAGAGTATCTCCTGCACGCCATGGTTGATCCTTGACCAGAAAAAAATCTGGGCCGTTTACTTTGGCAAATGCATCTCTTTTTTCATTTAGTTCTTCAGCTTGATTTTGCGTGATTGTAAACCCAAAATAGGCCAGGTTGATAGCTGGCTGAATGAGTTCTCGAAGAGGTTTAGTTCCATGTTTTTCATGCAAACGAAGAATGCCATCAACAGAGCCGGGCACAGCCGCAGACTTGTGTCCTACGATACTCAAGTCATCAATCACATTTCCTTCTTCATCCAAATACATATCACGACTGGAAGCTTCAGGAGCGGTTTCACGGAAATCCAACGCAGCTGTGGTGCCATCGTTCATTCGGTACACGGCAAAACCACCCCCACCAATATTCCCAGCACGAGGGTACACCACCGCCAGGGCGAATTTGATAGCCAGTGCGGCATCAAAGGCATTCCCTCCGTTCTTTAATATGTCTATACCTATTTTAGTTGCCAGAGGATGGGCTGTGGAGATCATGGCCTTTTCTCCTAAGGGTCCAACTTCAGAAGGAAGAGGCTGGTACGCAGGTTGCGACTGGCATGCTATAAAGAGAAGCAGTAGCAAAGAATATTTAATGTATCGAAGAGGTAGTTTCTTTTTCATATCTGGCGAGCAAACTAATCAACGATCAAAACACAAAAAAATCAAACCATAGATTCGTTGTAAGTGAAGGTGTGGGCTTGGGCTTTATAAGTAGGTCGTATTCAGGACTTAGCAATTCCAAACGTTAACCTCTTCCTTAATGAAAAAATTTTGTTGTTACGGGTCGAATGCTTATCTTCAACAGCCCTAAGCGAAAATAGCTAATAAATCTACGAGAAATGATAACCAGCCGACCATGAAAGAATCACCTAGAACACCAATAGAAATTGAGATTCCGAAGGGGTATAGAAGATACAAATTGAAAGGTGTAGACAGAGAAATCATAGCGAAGAAAGGCGGTCCCACTGCACGGCAGATAAAAACGAAAGCATCATATAAAGAATTAAGAAACAATCAGAAGGAATTTGGAGTCGCATCCATGATGGCGAAGACTTTGCGCCAATCGCTTTCCAGTGGAATGTCCGAAATCTGTGAAACATATGTTTCTGGTAAGCTTACGGCACAGTTTCGAAACCTTGCTAAGATGGAAGAAGGACAGACTGGAACCCGACCACTGTTCCTCAGCAAGCACGGACACCTACTCAGCGGTTTTGAGTTTAATTCAAAAGCCCCTTATGAAAAGATTTTTGGTGCGAAGTATTTTGTTAAACCCGGCTCACAAAGAGGCCAGGTGATACTGCACTTTCCGGCCTTCATTCCGGAGAAGACATTTAAAAGTCCGAAAGGAGCTACGAACTTTAAAATTACTGCCAGGCTCATAGCCCTTTCAGATTACCAGTTTGATCAAAAGGCAGGTGGATATAAGCCTGTCAATAAGGATCTTCATGGTAAGTATGGTACATATGATAGCGCCATGCTCCCTTTGTTGAAAATTCCGACTGAGCCAATGACTGGAATGATCTCCATTGACAACCGGATTATTCCGGAAGGAACCGGATTATTCTTAGTGATGGCGATAAGCTTCTACAAAATGGAAAAGGGGAAGTTTGAGCACCTAAGCAAGGAGAGTAGCATGCAAATCCAGAAAGTGTTATAACCTATTTCTTCAAGGGTTCGTTTTCTTAGGTTGAAACCTTCAATCCATGCGACCCATTCTCTATTTCTCTTTTATTCTCCTTTACAGCTTTCTCTCGGCGCAGGATTATTACGATCAGGCCCGACAGCACTACAATGAGAGCAATCTGGATTCCGCCAGATACTACATCAATAAAAACCTGACCAAAAAGCCCTTGGCTGAGGACTATTTTTTGAGTGCCATGATCCACGAGGCAGAAAACAAAGATCTTCGTGCATTGGCAGATTATGAAGCAGTCATTCAGAAGGACCCAAACAATCTGGAGGCTTATTTTCAAAAAGGCCTCATTTATTACAATTCTGCAAGCACCGAAGAGGCAATAAAAGATTTCACCTATGTGATTGATAATCAGTCAGGGTCTGAGACTAAGGCAGTGTACTACGGAATTGATCCATCCGGAAGTCGGGGTACTTTTATTACAACGCTTCAATCTATGATTAGCAAGGTATACCAGTATCGTGCGATGGCTTATGAAAAAAATGGTGATTGGGATAAGGCAATTGATGATTTTACTACGGCATTTAAATACGATACAACTGCAGATGGTTACATCAATCGTTCACAGCTTTATGCTAAAATGGGCAGGAAAGGAGAGGCAATTTCAGACCTTAAAAGCGCTATTGAGTTAAGCCCGAAGAGCTACAGCGCTTGGTATAACCTGGCCATTCTAGACGAGTCAACGCAACTTCCGGAGGCTTTGATGAAGAACGATGAGTTTACTCCAATGCTTAATCTGGTAGGGGCAAATGCCTATGAAAGTGGGAATTATAGTTTATCCGCACAGTATCATACACGGGCCATTAAAGCAGATCCAAATGATGATTTGGCATACCTCAGTAGAGGAAAGGCATTGTTACGAACGGGTGCTTATGGTCAGGCCAGACAAGATTTTATTAAAGCAATGCAACTAGAATCAACCAGGACTGAAGCATTTTACCTGATCGGTAATTCATTTTTTCATGAGCAAAAATTTCAAGAGGCGGCAGGCTTTTATGAACGATACCTGTCTATTGACAGGGATTACAAAAATGTGTGGTTTAATGCTGCTATGGCCTATCTGAGTCTGAGTGAAGACAAAAAAGGCTGTGAATATTTGCGAAAGGCCGAGCAACTAGGAATGGATCAGGCAAAAAAAATGCTCGAGAAGCACTGTGGCAGCCAATAGGTAAATTTCTTTTTACCTTTGTCGTATGGCGAACAAAACAAGTTTGAAAATCGATATGCATACGCATATCCTCCCTCACAATATCCCAAATTTTGCAGAGAAATTCGGATATGGAGACTTTATCCATTTGCTTCATCACAAGCCCGAGGCGGCCCGAATGATGAAGGGGGATAAGTTCTTTCGAGAGATACAGTCAAACTGCTGGGACGAAAAATTGCGGATCGAAGAGTATAAGAAATTTGATACACAGGTGCAGGTGATTTGCACCATCCCGGTTATGTTCAGCTACTGGGCAGATGGTCACGATTGCCTTGACCTATCCATGTTTCTGAATGACCATATCGCTCAGGTTGTGGAAGAAAATCCTAAAAATTATATAGGACTGGGCACTGTTCCAATGCAGGATCCTGATCTGGCTATCAAAGAGTTGGAGCGGTTGAAAAAATTAGGGATTCCTGGTGTCCAGATAGGTTCCAATATCAACAATCATAATTTGAGTAAACCCCGATTCTTTGAGTTTTTCGAGGCTTGTGAGAGTCTTGGAATGGCCATTTTGGTACACCCTTGGGAGATGATGGGAAAAGAATACATGGAAAAATACTGGCTTCCATGGTTAGTGGGTATGCCAGCAGAAACGGCCAGAGCAGCCGCCTCTATGATTTTTGGCGGGGTATTCGAAAGATATCCGAAATTAAGAGTGTGTTTCGCTCATGCCGGAGGGTCGCTTTTGGCTACCATCGGGCGTTTAGAACATGGTTTTAATTGCCGACCTGACCTGGTTGCGGTGCACAATGATGTGAATCCTCGTGAGTACTTAGGCAAATTTTGGGTGGATAGTATCACGCATGATACTACTTATCTTCAGTATGTCATGGACCTCATTGGATCTGAAAAAGTGTGTCTGGGGTCTGATTATCCATTCCCGCTTGGTGATTTGGAAATAGGCAAGTTCATTGCCGAAATGGATTTACCTCAAAAAGACCTGGATAATATTTTCTTTCAGTCTACCCTTGATTGGTTAGGGTTGAGTGAGAGTAAAAATAAAGAGCTGCTCAAGGTATTGATGGAGGAGGGATAATTCTTGTTATCAAATCCATATCCCCTTGCGTAGCGACGTAGGAGCAAGACTTGGGGATCTAAAATCAGCTTAATTAACCTGAGTTCGAAGTAAGAAAATCAATTTTTTCTCAAAAATGACTCCTATAAATCTCCTCCTTGGAAGAGGTGGGTCAGACGTAAAAGCTGTCTTTTTTGAGTAAAAATTTATCAAAAGGAAAGGATTTTTTCAAAACCCACCGCTGCGGCTGACCGTCCCAACCCCTCCAAGTGGGGGAGTTAGGTGTTTCCTTTTGATTCTCATGTCGAACTGACGTTAAATTATACAGTTCTTTAATTTCGATCTTAATTTCCCTTCAAATATTTATCTAGTGACAATCTAGCCACTTTCCTTATCCGGCTCTTAAGGTAAGGGGACCAACCCATGAGTACACCGGTTAGCCCCAGGGCCATTTTAGACCAACGCCAGAAATCAAATTCATCGGTGTGTCTGATGATCAGCCCATCTTTGAATTCCATTGTGGCGTGAATGATATTATGAACAGGATTTCCCGTTTTTGAGAATTCATAGTCTGCCTCCCAAATACATTGTGCCATCTTATCATCTCCAATTACGGTGTGGTAGTCTATTTCCAGGTTGCCTTTTGAGCGTTTGATCAGCATTTCCCACATGGTCGTCACTTCATCGTACGTAAGATTTTTGAAAACGGGATCACTAAAGATTACATCCTTATGATAGCATGCAGCCATGGATTTTGCATCCAATCGCTGAAATGACTGATAAAATTTCTCAATGATGGTTTTGTTCATGCGTAGTGTTTAATCAGGTGTTCTTTAACTTTTGGCAGTCCGGTGCTGGCAGGTTCCTCATAAAGGTAGAAGTTATTTCCGTTTGCCGTGTCAGGAATTTTTGGGTCTATCACAAATTTTGGTACTTCTGATGAGATAAAATCTAACAAACCCGCCGCAGGGTATACAACGAGCGATGTTCCGGCTACTAAAAAAATATCTGCTGAGAGCGCTTCTTGCATGGCAGGTTCCATCATCGGCACTGGTTCGCCAAACCACACGATATGAGGCCGAAGTTGGGATCCTTTGGCGCATTTATCTCCCTCTTTCAGCTCCCAGCCATCCAGTTCATAGATGAGTTCCGGATCGAGTGTGCTACGAACTTTGCTTATTTCACCATGTAGATGGAGCACATTTGTGCTGCCGGCTTTTTCATGCAATGCATCAATATTTTGAGTGATTACAACCACATTAAAGTGCTCCTCCAGCTCAGCAAGTGCAAAGTGTCCTGGATTTGGCACTACGGATAATGCCTGTTTTCTTCTCTGATTATAAAACTCCAACACCAAGGCTCGATCTTTCCTCCATGCTTCAGGAGTGGCAACTTTGGTTACATCATGCCCTTCCCACAATCCTCCAGAATCCCGAAAAGTCTTGAGTCCGCTTTCTGCGCTGATACCAGCACCGGTGAGTATAGCTATTTTCTTTTTCATAAATCCACAAAAAAAGCTTCCGATTTGGAAGCTTTAAGTTAATGAGATTTAAGGGTGTTTTTATAACACTAGAAAGTGTATACCACGCCACCCTTCATATTAAATCCAAAAGGATCGTTTGCTCCATCTGGCTTAGCCATATTGTAATTTAAGGCTGCAGAGGCACCCAGGTTACCAGAAAGTGGGAAAATAGCCCCTGCCCCCAGACTCAAACCTAAGGTGCTATCCACGTCACCTCCAAGGCTTGTCAGGCCAGCAGATCCATACACCTGGGTATTATCTGTAACGAAATAGTATCGATAATCTATACCAAGCACATTCGTGGTAAAGCTATCTTTGGTGTAAGAGTAGTACTCCAGTGATCCGGACATAGCTGATTTGAATACATATTCAAAATTAGCTCCAAACCCTAGCGTTCCATCACCTCCAAATGGGGAAAAACCAAATCCTAGCCCAGCTCCGGCTCGAACTTCTCCCTGACTTTGAGCAAATGTGGTTACTGAAAACAATATGAGGATTAATCCAAGAAGTTTTGTTTTGATTTTCATGTTTGATGAGTATTTAAATGATTGAATTAATTGATGTTTAAACTTAACCAAAGTATGTCTCAATTGGGATAAAAAAAGATCTGTGAAAAAGATTTTTTTAGGGTAAAATCTAACTATTTGATACTGAGGTGCATATTCGGCTATTTACATAAGCGGCTAAAATACCCCCCTGAGGGTATTTTAAACTTCACTACGTATCGCTATATTGCATCCATTGTACAACCAAATTATTTATTAATCCTATGAAAAAATTATTACTAACAGCTGCTCTTGTAGCAGTAATCGGATTTTCTGCTAATGCGCAGGAGGCTGGAGACATGAGTATCAATGCAGGTATTGGTATCGCTACTGGAGCCTTCGGTGGAGATGAAAGCACCACTGGTTTTGGTGGTGGTTTTGAGTATGTGTTCGCTGATGCTATGTCTGGTACGGTTGAGTACTACTCTTACTCAAAGGACAGCTTCACAACTAGTGTTCTTGGAGTTGACTTCAAATATTATTTTATGACTGAAGACTTCAAAGCATTTGGTAAAGCTGGTCTTACTAGCCTAGGGGGTGATGTTGACAGTACAATTGGAGTTAACCTAGGAGTAGGTGGTATCTATGGAATCTCTGATCAGTTTGGAATCGGAGCTGGTATTGATTATAACCTAGCTAAGCCTGATGGAGCAGATGACCCATTCGGCTTGATAATAAAAGCAGGTCTTTCATACATGTTTTAAAAGCAATGTAATTTGATATTTTAAACCTCGGCTTTTTAGTCGGGGTTTTTTAATGTCTTTTTGCTTGATTATGGAGATTTTAAAATACCCTTATAAAGGTATTTTTCCAATTAATGTGAATGTCTATATTGCAAACTAATTAACAATCAAAATATACTGGTATGAAAAAAATTACTATCCTAACATTATTCGCTGCATTCCTTTTGGTAGGTATTTCAGCAAACGCACAAGAACAAGGTGAAATCAGAGTTGGTGCTGGATTGGCATTAGGTACAAAAGCAGCTATTGATGATGATGGAAGCGAGAAAATGGGTATTGGTATTAACATTGGTGGTGAATATTTCGTTACAGATGTGATTAGCGTGGCACCTTCTTATACTTTTTTCTTTAAGTCTGAAATAGAGCAATCAGGTCAGTCCGTTTCTATTCAATATGGATCACTAAATATTGATGGGAGATATTATTTCGGTGATGGTATGTTCTACGGATTAGCTGGTCTTTCTTTTGCGAGTGGCAAATCTGAATTTGACTTTGGTTCGTTTGGTGGTTCTGGATCAGAAACAGATAGTGAAGTTGGATTAAACATCGGTGGTGGAGTAATGTATCCACTGAGTGATGGAATGTTCCTTAATGGTCAAGTTAAGTACAATACCCCAATTGAGCAACTTGTTATCAATGCTGGAGTGGCATTCACAATTGGTGGATAATATTGATGTCGACTAATAAAGTTGAACCCTTCCAATTTGGAAGGGTTTTTGTTTTTAAGGGCTCACCAAAAATAATACCCGATTGATGAGCTTATAACTCACCGCTGAAAGCGTAAATTACACCTATTGTGTAATCGTAAAACAGCAATGAAAAAAGTATGGCTTATCGCTACTTTGGTAGCGATTTTCGGGTGTGCCAATGCACAAACCGATCGGGGTAAATGGCTCATTGGAGCCTCTTCAAGTTTGGGATATTCGTCAACAAGTTATGATGAGCCCGGACTCGATAAAACGACTTCTTTTAACATAGAAGGAGTGGCAGGCTATTTTGTAATAGATAACCTCGCAGCAGGATTAAACATTGGTTACGATAAGGAAAAACAAGGGGACGATGGAAACACTACAACCTTGATTGGTCCTTTTGTCAGGTATTATGCGAATGGAATCTTCTTCTTAGGCGCATCGTATTCCTCAGCCAGTCGTGAAGATGTATTTGCAAGAGCTGCAGACAAATTTAGTTTCCGGGTATTGGCATTTGAAGCAGGATATCCTATATGGATTATTGATCAGCTTGCTATTGAGCCCACCTTAAACTACGGAATAGCTACAGGAGATGAAATTGTAAAGAGTAAAACATTTGGATTAAGTCTGGGGCTCAACGTGTATTTGTGAGATCTCCATTAACGTCAAAGATTAACCCTCCGGATGGAGGGTTTTTTGTTTTAATCAAACTGGAACGTAAATAATTTTCTTCGTCTCAAAAAACTCCTCTGAGAAATAATCAGATAAGTTTTTCTCTACATACCCTCGTCCAAATTTTTTCATTTCCTGTTCTAAGTCTCCTCCTTTGAGTAAGATCATACCATTGTCCAGCTCATTTCGCTGGTCTTTGCTCACTTTTTGGTGTACCCAGTTAAAAAGTTGTTTGGTTTGAGCTACAGCTCTGGAAACCACAAAATCATAGGTTCCCTTCACTTTTTCCATGCGTTGGTGTTCTGCGGTGAGGTTTTCTAACCCAATGGCTCGGGCAACTTCATTTACCACGGTAATTTTCTTTCCTATGGAATCCACTAGATGGAAGTGACAGTCAGGGAATAGTATTGCTAGCGGAATTCCGGGGAATCCACCCCCCGTCCCAACATCCAGGATCTTTGAATCGGTGGAGAACGAGGTAAACTTCGCAATTGCCAAACTATGAAGTACATGCCTCTCATGTAGTTGATCTATGTCTTTTCTACTTACTAAATTGATTTTGGCATTCCAGTCTTGATAGAGCGGGAGAAGCTGCTCAATCTGGCTTTTTTGCTGATCAGTGAGGTCAGGAAAATACTTTAATATGATATTGATTTTACTCACGAGGGTTTATTCCCCTCCTTGGAGGGGTTAGGGGTGGGTTAAATATGCTTTTTCTTATCCTTCACAAGCTCGTACATAAGTTCACGAGCGCGATGTAATTGTGCTTTTACCGTTCCCAGAGGTGCCTCCAATTCTTTGGCAATTTCATCATACGATAGTTCATCAAAGTACCGAAGCTTCACCAGTCGCTGGTATTTCGCAGGGAGTTTATCCACAAACATTCTAACCAACTCGATCTTTTGATCCTTGATGGTCTCCTGATCCGGAGTAAGATTTTTGTCCTGAACATCAATATTTACAGACTCTCCACTATCATCCGTGAAGGTGCTATTCAAGCTGAAGGTATTCAGTTTCTTTTTTCTAATAAAATCGATTGCATTGTTCGTTGCTATACGAAAAAGCCAGGTACTGAAAGTATAGTCCTTTTTAAACCTGCCTAAATTCTTAAACGCTTTAGCAAATGCCTCTATCGTCAAATCCTCTGCATCGTCCACATTTCTGACCATTTTCAGGATCATATGGTACACAGGCTTTTTGTATCGCTGCATCAGCTCTGCATAGGCTGCCTGATCCTTGCCCTCAGTGGCAAGGTCTATAAGCTTGAAATCCCGCAATGCCTTATCAGAAAACTGACGATTTAGTTCTTCCATGGAATGTCCTTTACGAGTTTTGACCACAATGCAATCACCGGAGTGAGCACTGCGTATAGCATGTCAACGAGCGGAAGCAACATATAGTTGATGTGCGTTCCAATTTTACTCGCGGCAAATCTATAACTCACTAATTTAATAAATAGGTAAAAAAGGAGCATCGGCCAGAAAAATAACTGGGATGTATTTAAGAAGAGTAAAAGGAGAAAGCCGAAATGGGTAGTGTGTAACATGGTTAGAAACAGCAGATCTCGGTCTTTATATTTAGATCCAATCGAAAGATGTCTAAGTTTTTGCAGGAAATAAGCTTTCCACGTGCTTTTAGGGTATGTCCAAATCAACGCATCATTTCCTAAAACAATTCTTGTATTCGATTTATTTGCGTATTGTTGGATAAATAAATCATCATCTCCCCCTTGAATTGATTTTATTGATTCATATCCGCCCATCCGATTAAAGAATGCCTTATTGATCATCATGTTTCTGCCTACTCCCATATATGGCTTATTAGATATGGCACGGCTGACATATAGAAAGGCAGTCATAAATGCTTCAAAGCTGATGTATTGAAAAAGGAAAGAATTTCCAGATGTATAGGGTGATACTCCCAGGACAATCTGTGTTTCATTATCAATTTGTTGCGACATCATTCTAAGCCATTTTTTTGAAGATGGATATCCATCAGCATCTGTAAAAACCAACCATTCACCCGTTGCATGCTTGATTGCTTCTGTTAAAACATATTTTTTCGCATTCCAATCTGAAGGTATTTTATCTATTTTCAAGGAATTAACCCTGTCTAGACCAATTAAATAGGACTGACTATCATCAGTAGTTCTGTCTAGTGCTACAATGATCTCGAAATCCAGATACTTTTGACTTTGCAGCGCTGGAATAAGCTTTTTAAGATTCTCAGCTTCGTTATGAGCCGCAATTATTACGCTTAGTTTAGGTCTATTCGGGTTTTTTAATGATTTGAAATTTCTAAAAGCTACTGACAGGTAGATGGTCAAAACCAGGTGAAGCCCTCCAAAAGCAAGCCATAATCCAAAAATCATAGTGTGAAGTAAATGAAAGCATGTGTTAAAATGAATGCACCACTTTAAAAGTTATTTTTGCGCCCCAATGCAATTTGACTTACAACATACTGATAGTAAATCTGCTGCGCGTGCAGGTACGCTGAAAACCGATCATGGTGAGATTCAAACACCCATTTTTATGCCAGTTGGTACGGCGGGAACAGTCAAGGCGGTTCATCAGCGTGAACTAAAGGAGGACATCAAGGCGCAGATCATTTTGGGCAACACGTATCACCTGTACATGAGGCCTGGTTTAGAAGTGATAGAGCAGGCAGGTGGATTGCATAAATTCAATGGCTGGGATCGTCCCATTCTTACGGATAGTGGTGGATATCAGGTGTACTCACTGGCTGATAATCGAAAGATTGTAGAGGAGGGTGTGCATTTTCAGTCTCACAAGGATGGAAGTAAGCATTTCTTTACTCCTGAGTCGATCATGGACATCCAGCGTACAATAGGTGCAGACATTATTATGGCATTTGATGAGTGTACTCCATATCCATGTGAGTATGATTATGCGGAACGATCCATGCATATGACCCATCGCTGGCTAGATCGGTGTATTAAGAGATTTGATGAGACAGAGGGCAAATATGGCTACAGTCAGACATTGTTTCCAATCGTGCAAGGGAGCGTTTACAAAGACTTACGCACACAGTCAGCAGAATACATTGCCAACACCAATCGTGAAGGAAATGCAATTGGAGGGCTTTCCGTAGGGGAGCCGGCTGAAGATATGTATGAAATGACTGATCATGTGTGTGGTATCCTACCGAAAGAAAAGCCAAGATACCTAATGGGAGTGGGCACTCCTGCTAATATTTTGGAGTGTGTTGCACTCGGCGTGGATATGTTTGATTGTGTGATGCCTACGAGAAATGCCAGAAATGGAATGCTGTTCACCACTCAGGGGATCATCAATATCCGAAATGAAAAATGGAAGGACGATTTTTCCCCTATCGATCCTGAACTGGGTGGGTACACAAGTACTTTTTATTCGAAAAGCTATCTGCGCCATTTGATCACAAGTAATGAAATTCTTGGCGCACAAATTGCAAGCATTCAGAACCTCACATTTTACCTATGGTTGGTAGGGGAGGCTCGTAAGCAAATCTTAAATGATACCTTCGCTAGCTGGAAAGAGCAGATGGTAAAGAAAGTGAGTCAAAGACTTTGATCGGCATATGAAATTAAAGAAACTTGATTGGTACATACTTAAGAAGATTCTGGCGGCCTTCGTCTTTGTGGTGGTATCTCTGGAGCTGATTATTTGTGTGCTGGACTGGGTAGATAAAAACGATGACTTCATAGAAAATGAAGTGCCAGGTCACCTGATCAGGCAGTACTTTCTTACGTTCATTCCCTGGATAGCAGGCTTGCTTACACCCATAACGGTGTTTATAGCTACTGTTTTTACCACGGCTAAGATGGCATCCAAATCAGAAATAGTGGCAATCCTCGCCAGCGGTGTAAGTTTTCGTAGAATGCTGATTCCTTACTTAATGGCCGCTACCTTGATTGCTGGTGCTAGTTTTTATTTGAACAGCTATGTGATTCCTGATGCCAATAAGTTCAGGATCGCTTTTGAACTGGAATACCTAAAAGATCCTTTCTACAATACGGACAAACACATTCACTTGAAAATAGCCGAAAGGGACAGCCTGGAGGACTACATCTATCTCTATCGGTATGATGTAAGAAGAGATATTGGCTCCTCCGTTTCGCTAGAGAAAATGAATGGAACGAAGCTGGTGGACAAAATAAATGCCCGACAACTTCAATGGGTAGATAGCACCAAAAGATGGAAGCTGAAACGGTGGCAAAGAAGACAAATCCTGGAAGATAGTGAAGTCATCACCGAAGGGAAGGAGCTGGATACCCTGCTGAACTTGTATCCCAGTGATTTTGGTAACAAGGATCGAATGTGGGAAACCATGACAATGGGAGAGCTCAATGATTACATCCGGCTGCAGAAATCCAGAGGAGCCGATGATGTGCATATCTTCCAGGTGGAGGAATATATTCGTTACATGTCTCCATTCGCCGTTTTCATACTCATGGCTATTGGCGTAATCGTTTCTGCAAGGAAAACACGACAAGGAACAGGATTCCAGATTGCTTTAGGATTTGTGATAGCATTTGCATTTATCATCACCTTTGTGCTTGCTCGAGCGATTGCTGAAGCGAACTCCATGAATACCATTTTAGCTATTTGGATACCAAATATCATTTTTGGAGGTGTAGCAATGCTCCTGTATAAAACTGTACCTCGATGATGCAGGAGCGTAAAGATTACCTCACCCTGCACTTCATTGTGTTGATATGGGGCTTTACTGCCATTTTGGGTCTATTGATTGATATCCCATCCGTTGAGGTGGTGTTCTTTCGAACCCTTATCGCAGCAATTGGGCTTTTCGTATTGTTGAAATTGTGGAAACGATCGTTGAAGATCAATTCACGAAAACATTTGCTACAGATATTGGGTACAGGGTCATTAATTGCCTTACACTGGATATTGTTCTTCTTATCTGCGCGAATTTCCAATGCATCGGTTTGTCTGGCAGGGATGGCAACATGCTCCTTGTGGACAAGTTTAATTGAACCTTTATCCCAGGGACGAAAGATCAAAAGATTTGAGGTGATGCTCAGCATTATCGCGTTTATAGGAATTGCAGTGATATTCAATGTGGAATTTGATTATTTGGCAGGTCTCCTCACTGCGGTTCTTTCTGCCTTCATAGCGTCAGTATTTACTGTAATTAATGGCCGACTGACGAAAACGTATGATCCCTATGTGATCACCTATTATGAAATGGTAGGTGCATGCCTTTCTATTGCAGCATTTTTCCCAATCTATTCTATCTACTTTGTGGAAAGTCTTTCGTTGGCACCTTCCCTCTCGGATTGGTTTTATTTAAGTATGCTGGCGATCGTATGTACGGTGTATGCTTATTCAGTTTCTGTGGAATTGATGAAGCGACTATCCGCATTTTCGATCAATTTGGTAGTGAATTTGGAGCCTGTCTATGGGATTATCCTGGCATTGATTATTTTCGGTGATAGCGAAGAGATGAGCCCGGGATTTTATGGAGGAACTCTTTTGATCCTAACCTCGGTATTACTCTATCCGTTATTGAATCGGCGCTACAAGAAAAAGGCGCTATCAACCGATATAATCAGATAATATGCTTTTAACAACAACGAACAATGTGGAGGGAAAAACCATTTCCACATACTATGGATTGGTTACCGGAGAAGCCATCATTGGGGCCAATATTTTCAAAGATATTTTTGCTTCCATTACGGATGTAGTGGGAGGAAGATCAGGAGCTTATGAAAAGTCACTCAAGGATGCCAAAAACATTGCCGTCCAGGAGATGATTGAGGCTGCTACCGTTTTGGGGGCCAATGCAATAATAGCTATTGACCTTGACTATGAAACCATGGGCAAAGATGGAGGAATGATGATGGTAAGTGCCAGTGGCACGGCGGTGAAGCTTGACTAGAGCCTAAGACATTTTGTATCTTGCCTACATGGCAAGAAAAAATATATTTTTCCTTGCGCTGAGCATTACTCTTTCGCTCAGCGCTCAATATTATCCATCCAAAAACAACTGGGATAGAAAGAAGCCAAACGCAGTTGGTATCTCGCAATCTTCCATTGATGAGGCGATTCAGTTTGCTCTGGGAAATGAATATGGTGGCCAAAAAGATCTTCGGCTGGCAATTTTAGAAAGTTTTAGTCGGGAGCCTTATCACAAACTACAGGGACCTACCAAAGAAAGAGGCGGGCCGGCAGGAATGATCATTAAAGATGGCTATGTGATAGGCGAATGGGGAGATATCAGGCGTGTTGATATGACCTTTAGTGTAACTAAAAGCTACCTATCAACCACTGCAGGTCTTGCTTTTGATGATGGTTTGATTCGATCTATACAGGATAAGGTAAATGAATACGTGTGGGATGAGACGTTTGCTGGAAAACATAATTCAAAAATTACGTGGGAGCATCTACTGCAGCAAACGTCCGATTGGTCGGGTGCACTGTTTGGTCTGTATGATTGGGCAGACAGGCCATCTCGAGATGGGAAGTTCGATGATTGGAGATATCGAGAACTGAAAGAGCCGGGCTCTAGCTATAAATACAATGATGTTCGAGTAAATGTCCTTTCCTATTCCCTTCTAAATGTCTGGCGAAAAACATTGCCTCAGGTGCTAAAAGAGCGAATCATGGATCCAATCGGGGCAAGCACGACATGGAGATGGTATGGCTATGAAGACTCCTGGATCACACTTGATGGTCAACATATGCAGGTAGTGAGTGGAGGAGGGCATCATGGAGGGGGAGTTTTTATTAGCACTGAAGATCATGCAAGGTTTGGATTATTGTTTTCACGATCAGGAAAATGGAACGATCAGCAATTGGTCTCAGAGGAATGGATAAAAATGATTCAGACGCCCGCCTCTGCATTCGAAAGTTATGGATATATGTGGTGGCTAAATAAAGGACCTAGAGCATGGGAGGGATTACCTGATCACCTTTTCTATGCTGCTGGTTTTGGTGGAAACTTTATTGTAGTTGACCAGGAAAAAGACCTGGTCATTGTCACAAGGTGGTTGGAGCCTTCAAAGATCGGAGAACTTGTCTCTATCATTTATGAAGGGGTGGATTAATTGATGGAAACGATCACTTTTCCGTGATGTTTTCCTTCTCCAAAATGCTGAATGGCCCATGGAGTTTTCTCAAGTGGATAGGGGCCATCAATGACAGGCTTGATTTTACCTGACTCGTATAACTCTTGAATTTTATCCAGATCTTTGTTGGCATCAAGAGGCAACACGTAAACAGGTTTTTTCAATATTTTCTGTGCAAAAAACACCTGCAGAAGTCTCCCCAATACTCCACCAACTGTTACATACCTGCCGTCCGTATTCAGGACCTTCATATAGGCTTTAGGAGCACGGGTAGTTTTAGCATCCAAAATCAGATCGTATTTTTCGTCACGTTTCGTAAAGTCTTCTTCTTTGTAATCAATGACTTGATCAAAACCACGTTCTTTCATGGTCAGCAACTTATCCCCGGTATCTACACCCGTCACTGTGCAATTGTAAGTTTTTGCGATTTGGAACCCGATCATTCCAACTCCGCCTCCGGCTCCATTAATCAGTACATTCATCCCATCTTTGATTTCACCGAGATCTACCATCCCCTGCCAGGCCAAATTAGCCGCATGAGATAGGGCTGCAGCATTTTCAAAGGACATGTTTTTTGGCTTTTTGACCAGTGCTTTTTCATTAATGCAGATGTATTCGGCAAAGCTTCCAAAACCATACCTGGAGATGTCACCATACACTTCATCCCCGCCAGTGAAATTTTTCACACCAACGCCACAAGCTTCTACCACCCCGGACAGCTCCATACCAGGTATTGGATTTTTGGGTTTAAATAGGCCGAATAAAAGACGGTAAAGAGTGGGCTTGCCCGTCACCATGCTCCAGTCATAATCGTTTACTGCACTGCAGTGAACCTTAACCATTACCTCTTTTTCCTTTGGGATTGGTTTTTCTATTACTTTGATTTTGAGTTGGGAAGTCGGGCCATAAGATTCACAGACGATCGCTTTCATGATTGGTGATTAAGATGGTGAAGTTAAGACGTTTGGCGGTAGCGCATTGTTACACTGTCTAAACTTCCTGATCCATCAAATCGGTCACCACATGGTAGCGAGGATCATCAATGGAGGAGACAATCATATGCTCGAACTCTGGACTTGCTTTGTGAAGGAGCGTTTTACATTCAGGGCTTAAGTGAACTAGTCTGAGTTGTTTCCCATAGTCCTTATATTTCTTTTCCAAAGCATAGATCGCCTCTATTCCGGAGTGGTCGCTTACACGTGATTCCAAAAAGTCCAGTTCTACTTTCTCGGGATCATTGGTCGGGTCAAATTTGGAATTGAATGACTGAACAGAACCGAAGAATAGCGGTCCCCAAATTTCATACACTTTAGTACCATCATCCTTAATGGATTTTCTGGCACGAATACGCGTGGCATTTTCCCATGCGAATACTAATGCAGACATGATCACTCCAACAATCACCGCGATAGCGAGATCTTGCCAGACAGTAATGGCAGACACAGTCACTAAAATGATTGCATCAGCAAGCGGAATCTTGTTAATGATTCGGAAGCTACTCCAGGCAAATGTTCCGATGACCACCATGAACATTACACCTACAAGTGCTGCGATAGGGATTTGTTCGATCAACGGAGCTGCAAATAAAATAAAGCAAAGCAGCGCGATTGCTGCAGTAATGCCTGAAAGGCGACCTCTACCGCCAGAGTTGACATTGATGATGGATTGACCGATCATCGCGCATCCGCCCATGCCTCCAAACAGGCCATTCAATATATTGGCTCCTCCCTGGGCTACACACTCACGATTTCCACTTCCACGTGTTTCAGTCATATCGTCGATGAGGTTTAGTGTCATAAGAGATTCAATTAGACCAACAGCCGCCAAAAGAAAAGCGGTGGAGAAGATCAATCCCCAATGCCCTTGTAGGGTGTCAAGCAATCCAAATATCTGGAACTGAAGAACGGGCAAACTTCCCTCCAGGCCGTTTCCACCTCCTTCACGGATGAATGACCCTACAGTACTTACATCTAATCCGCCAAAAATGGTGATACATGCAACTACTACAATGCCCATCAATGCGGATGGAATCTTTTTAGTCAGTTTTGGAAGGAAATACATGATCGCCATGGTGAGTCCTGCCAGTCCAAGCATGATATAAAGATCTTCTCCAGACTTCCACTGGTAGGCTCCATTAATTTTCTCTTTGAATAAGCCCAGCTGGGAAAGAAAGATGACGATTGCAAGCCCATTTACAAATCCCATCATCACCGGGTGAGGGATGAGTCGAACAAATTTTCCAAGACGAAAGACGCCTGCGGTAATTTGGATTACTCCCACAAATAATAGCGTGATAAACAACCATTGTAGTCCAAGGTTTTCAACCGGATTGGATAATGACGTTCCTACTTCATTTCCTTTCTGGATCATGTGCACCATTACGACAGCCATTGCGCCGGTAGCTCCGGAGATCATGCCCGGACGCCCTCCAAACATGGAAGTAACGATTCCCATCATAAATGCGCCATACAGGCCGACCATCGGATCGATACCTGCTACAAAAGCAAATGCTACCGCCTCAGGCACTAGAGCAAGTGCTACCGTCAGGCCGGAAAGGATGTCGTTTTTTGGATTAAAGGTGAAGTTCCGGAATATTCTTTGCATGTCGATCTAAAATGAGCGCGCAAAGATAAAATATTCGGAGAGGGCATGTAAGGATGATCCGATTATTTCTCTGATATCAGACCAATTGATTGTGCGTGTCGATAAGCTTCATCTGTGTGTTCGACCATTCTAATTGAAACACCAATACCGTTGACTTTATTTTCGATTTCATTGTCGAGTTTCTTGCTCCGAATAGTCCGGATATAAATAGCCTTTATCCGACCCGGATATTGCCTCACTATTTCAGCATAGATTTCAGGATCACGCTGACCACTGTCTCCAATCAGAACAAAAGATTGGTTAGGGTAAAATTCCATTAAAGCTTCAATTTTTTCCTGTTTGTGCATGTGTGTGCCTCCACCTGATTTTATTAGCTCTTTCAGTCCACTTTTAAATCGCTGCAAGAGGAAAGGCCCTTTCGGTAATTCTCTGGTCTCAAAAAAATCGACCAGAAAATCGTACAAATTCCATTCGCTGCTACTGACATAAAAAATCGGATTTGCAGAATCATTACCTACAAGGGCGCAATAGAAATCCTTTACACCGGGAAATGGTAAACGCGTTTTTGCATTCTTAGTCAGAATCAACCTAAGTTTTCGTAGTAGTTGGGTGGCATGGGATATTAATACTGTATCATCAATGTCTGATATTACGCCGTAACCAGTATTTTGATCTGTGATCAACACCTCACCGTTTACTTTACAATCAGCAATGGTGTATGTAATTTGATGCCAGCCCGGTTTTAGGGGGTGAATAAGGTCAATTTGCGCTTGAAAAAAACCCAGTTCATCTGTGGTCACGTTCCGGTTCTGATCATGAAAATGAATGCCAACCTCCACTTCAGGAAGTGAAGTACTCATGTATCTGGCGATCATGTTTCTGAAATTTTTACGCTTCTTGTCGTCTACATCAGCCAGAAAGTCCGGACGATTTTCTAATACATGTCCTGATACAACAATCTCCGATTTGTTTCCATAACCCCGATAAGGCACGATAGTGGGTGGCCGAATAATTCCCAGCATTTTTTTCAGCCAGAGGAAAAAACGTATGCGGAATTTTTTGAATATTGCGATAGTACAGTGCGTTTTATCCGACAAAAGATACCAATCCAATAACAGGTGGACAAGCAGAAAGTTCTATTCGTCATCAATCCCATTTCAGGCGGAACCAGCAAAGACGGCCTATATAAGTTGATCGAGGACTTCTGTGATGAGAATAACTATGCGTTCAACCTCCTAAAAACAACTGGCAAGCATGATTCACAATCTATTAAGCAGGAGATTGACACATTAAAACCTTCCTTGGTGGTAGCAGGTGGAGGGGATGGGACGATAAAACTGGTGGCTGAGGAGCTGCTTGGAACTACCATTAAGCTCGGCATACTGCCTCTTGGCTCAGCCAATGGACTGGCTACTGAGCTAGAAATTCCGGAAAATTGGAATGCAAACCTCGACCTCTTAAAGGAATCAAAATCTAAAAAGATTGATGCGATTAGAGTGAATGATGAACTGTGCTTGCACCTTAGCGACGTAGGATTTAATGCGGATCTCATCAAAGAGTTTGAGGAGGACGGTACTCGGGGGAAACTGGGATATGCAATGTCATTTGTAAAGCAACTGAGCAAGCGAAAGAAAAGCATCTTTCAGATTGAGATAGATGGTGAACCTTATTCTTACAAAGCTGAAATGATTGTCCTTGCGAATGCATCCAAATATGGGACAGGTGCTGTGGTAAATCCTAGATGCGATATGCAGGATGGATTGTTAGAAGTTTGTGTATTTATGCCACTGCCGTGGTATAGGTTCTTTCATCTCACCTGGCATAGCTTTATCGGTCGGCTGGAAGAATCTGAATATTTTGCTATCCATCAGGGCAAGAATGTGACCATTAGCTCAAAAAATTCTCGGACACTACAAGTAGATGGAGAGGTGATTGGTAAAGCGAAAAAAGTCAAGGCAGAGGTGTTAAAGGGTGCTTTGGATGTAGTGGTGCCTGCTTAATTTAATTCCATGTTTTTTATCTTCATCCATACATACACGGGCAACCCACCCATCAGCAGGAAAAATCCCCAGTATACAATTTCCAATCCTGAGCCGGCTATGGCCCAGATGGAAAACAAAAAAGATATCGAGGCAATAATTATTTTAAGCTTAAATCCTGATCTGATACCTTCTTTTTTGGCGGTAGTGACCACAAAACTCACCGAGGAAAAGAGGTAAGCAATCAGGGCGGTCATGCTTGACAGTAGTAAGGCAAATTTGAATGCAGCGACCAATCCTTTCGAGTAGTTCATGATCATCAAAAGAGAAATAAGAACACTCGACAAAACGATACTTAACACCGGTACGCCATTCTTGTTTTCTTTGGAGAAAAGAGCAGGAAAAAGCTTATCTCTGGATATGGCTGCTGGTATTTGTCCTTGAATAAGGATCCATCCATTGAGTGCACCGAGCGTGGAAATGATTGCACCAACGGCCACCAGGTTTTCTGCCCATGGTCCCCAGATGATGGAAGCAGCATCAGCAAAAGGAGCTTGTGAAAACTGTAGTTCCTCCGGAGGTATAATGCCCATTAATGAAGTAGTTCCAAGAATGTATACCAGGGTGACAATCCCCAAACCAAAATAGGTTGACCGGGGTATGGTACGCTTAGGATTTTCAATATCGCCGGATGGGATTGTTGCACACTCTATTCCCATGTAAGCGAAAAATGTAAGCGTTGCTGTTTGGGTTATTGCCCTAATGTCGGATTGACCACTGATATTGAAGGATGTGAAGTGTTCTACTTTCAAATAGAACAGTCCAAATATGCCAATAGCAAGTAAAGGAGTGATCTTCAGGATGCTGGTTAACAAAGAAAAAATTCCTGCCTCACGAATACCTAGTGTGTTGATCCATACCACTCCCCATACGATGGCAAGGCCTGTACACACGGCAATGATGTTATTGACTTGTAGGACAGGAAAGAATACCCCGAGGTAGCTCACTAGCGCAATGGCAATCGCAGCATTGACACACCAGATAGAGATCCAGTAGCCCCAAGCCACCAGGAACCCGGCAAAATCTCCTAATCCCTCTCTGGAATAGATATAAGGTCCCCCGGAAGTTCCAGGCAGCATTTTGCTAAGTTCAATGAACACATAAGCGAGTGCGGCTGCTCCAAAGGCAGAGACGATCCATCCGAAAATGCTGATGCTCCCATAAGAGGCGAGTGTAGCAGGCAAGAGGAAAATGCCTGAACCGATCATATTCCCTACAACCAGGGAAGAGCTGGTCCAAAAACCAAGTTTTTTTCTGCTCATGAGGGTGATTGATGACGTTCTAAAAAAACGTATTTTTGAATATACCGCAAATAAATGAATAGCTATCGCATCAACCCGGACATTTCAAAGGCAGAAACACTACCTGCTTCTTTCTATCGGGATCAGGCTACTTTTGATTTGATTCGGGAAAAGGTTTATTATCAGTCGTGGCAATGGTTGGGGGATGAAAATCTGGTGCAGCTACCTAGGCATACCTTCCCATTTGTTATGATGGATGGCTTTCTCACAGAACCGATGGTGCTGACCAAGGACGAGGAGGGTGATATCTATTGCCTGAGTAATGTGTGTACACATCGGGCAAACCTTGTGGCACAAAACCCCGGGAGTCAACGAAAGCTGATCTGCATGTATCATGGGAGGAAATTCGGACTTGATGGAAAGTTTGAGTCCATGCCGGAATTTAAAGAAGCGAAGGATTTTCCGAGAGCGTGTGATGATCTGCATCGGTTTGAGATAGCGAAGTGGGGACCCATGTTATTTGCGAAATTGGGAGGGGATATTGACTTTCATCAGGTGATTAAGGAGATGAATCAATATGTCGGTTTTCTGCCCATCAGCGAATTTGTGTACAGTGCCGTTCAATCCAAAGATTACCTGGTCAATGCTCATTGGGCGCTGTATTGTGATAACTATCTGGAGGGGTTCCATATTCCATTTGTGCACAATGACCTGAATGAGGCACTGGATTACGGGAGCTATGAAACGATCCTTCATGATCATTTCAACGTGCAGGTGGGCTATTCGGAGGGAGCGGAAGATATTTTTGATTTACCTAAAGATCATATCCATGCTGGCAAACGTGTGGCAGCCTATTATTTCTGGGTGTTTCCCAATATGATGTTCAATTTCTATCCGTGGGGTTTATCCGTCAATATCGTGCGGCCTCTTTCACTGAACCAAACTAAGGTGTCGTTTTTGTCATACATCTATGATGAATCCAAACTCCATAAGGGAGCAGGAACGCTGCTCGATAAAGTTGAGCGAGAGGATGAATTTGTGGTAGAGGGGGTTCATAAAGGCCTCCAGTCAAAATATTATCATTCCGGCCGCTTTTCACCTACCAGGGAGCAAGGGGTTCATCAGTTTCACCAAATGCTGGCGGAGTATTTATCATAAAATACTACTATGGTGACTGCCTGAATATGCACTAGCAGAAGCAATGCCTACCCTTAAGCCATGGTATGTGTCTTCACAAACCTTATCATCATTTCGTTTCGTGAGGACACGAACCGAGGCATGGGAAAGTCACAGAAGGGAAGAGGAGCGGTAAGTTCCTACGATCGTTGCTAGAAGAAGTCTGACATCTGCATAGCTAGCGCTTGTTAGATTTCGTATTTAAAGACCTTTTTTGTCAGGATGCTGCCTGGTGTCCCAGACTCTCAAAATTTGAATTTCTTCTGAGTGTACACGGTAGAATATTTTATAATCACGAACTACTTTAGAATAGATATCTCGATAGTCAGTTTTTGTTCCTATGTATGGAAATTGTGAAATTATTTCAGCAGATTTCTCGAATAGCTTCTCAAGCTTTTCTGGGTAGGAATTAGATTGATTTCTTTCAAGCCAATATTTATAGATGTTGACTCGATCGATAATGGATTTGGTTGTCCACTTTATTTCTTTAGCCATTCTTTGACTAGTTGACTGGCTTCTGAGTTGGAATGTAAGTTTCCAGCGTCAGCTTCAGAAATTCCTTCATCGATTGCTGCTTTTTCTGGATCACTTAGTTGATCAATATGCTCAATTTCGTGTTCTAGATTTACAGCATTTAGAAGTTCTTCTAAAAGCTGAGGGTCATGGATGTCGTCCAGTCGTTCTATGATTCGTTCTTTGACGTTCATATCATAAAGTTAACGAGAAGCAGAGAAAGTTGATATAGAAGAAATGAAATCTTCAGCCATGGTTTGTGTCTTCACAAACCTTATCATCATTTCGTTTCGTGAGGAAGCGAACAGAGGCATGGGATTAGTCACAGAAGGGAAGAGGAGCGGTAAGTTCCTACGGTAGTTGTTAGAAGCAATCTGACATCTGCATCGCTAGCACTTGTTACCTCTCGCTTACTCTTTCAAATTTCTCAGTCCCATGTCCACCTTCTCCAAAAAGGACAATATTGTTCCTGTTCGAACTGATTATTATTCTCTTAAAACCAAATTCGCCTTTTAAGTTATCTGGTTGTAATCCATAATAAGTTATATAACCATTGCGAATTCCTTCCATCCAAATTCGCCCTTTCCATTTCTGTATACTCAATTGTTCAAGAGCATTTCCGTTTCCGTCCAAGTAAGTCGTAACTATTATTTTAAACTTGTTATCACCAATGTACTCAAGTACTGCATCAGATACTTTTTGATCAATTTTTTTGCCCTCAAATTGATAGTTCTCAAAATTCCCAGCCGAATCTTGATGAAGCATTTTTAGTTTATCTCGTTCCCGTTGAGCCAGTTTTTTTTCAAAATTGGAGCTTGCCCAAATTGAAATGAAATATCCAATTATTGCACTAGCCACAATTGCAATTGTTAACTCAACCCAATTAATATCGCAAAGTTGTTGGGATATGCTTTCAATCATTACTTACGTTATGAAGACTATGAGAGGTAAACAATAATGTAACGAGCAAACTACTAAATTCCTTTCAAACAACGCATATTCAAAGGACACAAGACGGTTAGTGCAATTCGAATGACTTCCATTCAGTATGTGCTATTTCATCTTCAAACACGCCAAACACCGTACTCCCGCTTCCGGTCATAGAGGCATAGATGGCTCCTGCCTCGTACATCTCTTTTTTCAGTTGTTCAATCTCCGGATGGTTCGGAAAGATGGATGCTTCAAAATCGTTTCTAAGCAGTTCTTTCCATTGCTCAATGGGCCTTTGAACAATTTCTGAAACAGATATTTCAGATTCCTTAGGCTTAACCCCTGAATAGGCTTCTTTGGTAGATACGTGAATGCCTGGATTGTGAATCGCAAGGTAGTAGCCGGAAAGGTCCAGGTCTATAGGTTCTAGTTGTTCTCCTCTGTCGGTTGCAATGGTCGGTTGGTTTCGGATAAAGAACGGGCAGTCGCTTCCGAGCTGCAAGGCATAAGCTTCCAGCATCGAGTCGGAAAGCCCAAGACTAAACAAGTCGTTCAGCATTTTTAGCGTAAATGCTCCATCGGCTGATCCGCCACCGAGTCCCGCTCCCATAGGAATGTTCTTCAGCAAATGAATTTCTACGGGCGGAATGTCAAAATCTGTCTTGAGGAGATCATAGGCCTTCACACAAAGATTGGAGGAGGTGTCTCCCGGAATTTTCAGTCCATAGCTGTGAAAAGCAAAAGAAGCTGCCTCCATCACTTCCAGGCTGTCGCGCCAAGGGATGGGGTAGAAGCAGCTTTCTATGTTGTGATAGCCATCATCCCGCTTGCTCACAATGTTGAGCCCAAGATTGATTTTTGCGTTGGGGAAGGTGATCATTGATGGATAATATTAGAATGTCATCCTGAACGCAGTGAAGGATCTATCTCCATTCATGGAGATTCTTCGCTTCGCTCAGAATGACACTGAATGTTACTTACTAAGTTCCTCCACCATCGCATCAGTGATGCCTGAAGTGGAGAATCCGCCATCATGCATCAGGTTCTGCATAGTAACCATACGGGTTAGGTCGGAAAACATGGTGATGCAGTAGTCTGCACAACTGTCTGCATCGGCATTACCTAGCGGAGACATCTTGTCTGCATAGTTGAAGAAGACATCAAAGCCCGGAACACCAGATCCAGCAGTCGTCATGGTAGGAGACTGAGAGATGGTATTTACTCGCACTTTCTTGCTTACTCCAAATCGGTAGCCATAGCTTCTTGCGATAGACTCCAGCAGGGCTTTCGCCTGTGCCATATCCGAGTAATCAGGGAATGTTCTTTGTGCTGCGATGTAAGAAAGTCCAAGAATCGACCCCCATTCGTTCATGGCGTCCAGCTTCTCTGCCGTTTGCATCATTTTGTGAAAGGAGAGAGCAGAAACGTCTAATGTTTTCTGAAACCAGTCATAGTTTAGATCTCCATAGTCTTTTCCTTTTCGCACATTAGGGCTCATTCCAATTGAGTGTAGTACGAAATCAATTTTTCCACCTAATGTTTCCTGAGACTTAGTGAAAAGGTTTTCCAGATCTTCCATGGAGGTAGCATCCGCTGGTATGATCTCAGCGTTTGTTTGCTCTCCCAGTTTATTGATTTCACCCATTCGCATCGCGATCGGCGCGTTGGTTAATGTGAATGTAGCTCCTTGTTCGTGTGCTTTTTCAGCGACTTTCCATGCGATGGAGTTTTGATCCAGCGCTCCGGAGATGATTCCTCTTTTTCCTTTTAGTAGATTATTTGACATATCTATTTGTTTTCGTGTTTTAATAAATCTTACAACCCCTAGCCCCTTTTAAAAGGGGAATATTTCATTTAAGGAACTCACTCCCCCTTAGTAGATGGGGGGTTGTTCTTTTCTTCAAAATCTAAAATAAAACTTTCAATGGTTCTTAAGACATTTGACATGTTGTGTTTCACATCCAGGTCATCAAATCGAAGGAAACGAATTCCTAATTTTTCAATTTCTTTTTGTCGAATTTGATCTGCTTTGTAGGCATCCTCGTGGTTGTGTGAATCACCATCAATCTCAATCACCAATTGAAGCTTACTGCAAAAGAAATCAACAATGTAATTAAGTATGGGCTTTTGTCTCATAAATTGATAGCCATAAATCTTTTTGGCTTTCAATTCATTCCATAGCAGTATTTCTGAAAGTGTACAGTTGTTCCTTAATTGACGGGAAAGTTCTTTGAGTTTAGGGTTGTAATGAATTTTCATTTCAGTGTAAATATACAACCCCCTAGCCCCCTTTGTTAAGGGGGAATTGCACTATGTCAAGCCCTCTTTTTTAGGGGGAATTGCACTATGTTTAGTGAACCCCCTAGTCGCCTTTTTAAAGTGGAAATTATTACAGCTGAAGCAACTCCTTTGCACTTTCTAGAGCGGAAGTACCTGGATTTTCTCCACCAATCATCTTGGCGATTTCGGTTACCCGATCCTCATCGGCCAGTTTTTTGATTCGACTCACGGAGCGGTCAGAAGTGTGGTCTTTGTAGACATAATAGTGTGCATCTCCACCTGCAGCAAACTGGGGTAGGTGACTGATGCTGATGACCTGGTGGCTTTTAGCCATGTGTTTCATCATGCGAATCATCTGTAGCGCTACCTCGCCGGAAACACCCGTATCGATTTCATCAAAAATGATGGTTGGCATGGCGGTCTTATCTGCAATCAAATATTTCACTGCAAAGATCAAACGTGAGAATTCTCCTCCGGAGGCCACTTCTTTCAGCTCCTGTGGCTTGATGCCTTTGTTAGCACTGAATAGCATTTCAATAGTATCCAGACCATGAAAGGACGGCTCGGCTGAATTGACTTTTATTTCTACCGTGCCATTTTCAATACCGATCTGATGTATGATTTTTTCAATCTCGTCGGAGAAATTAAGTGCGGATAGCTTTCTTGATTCTGTGAGTTTTCCGCCCTTTTCTTGCATGGCTTTTTCTGTACTTTCCAGCTCCTTCTTTGCTTTCGCAATGTCATTGTCCAGATTAGCGACCTGGCTCAGGTCATCATCCAGTTCGTTTCGAATGTTGATTAGCTCCTCTACGGTAAGAACTGAATGCTTTTTCTGTAATCGGAAGAGCAGGTCTAGGCGGTCTTTGAGTTCCTGAATCTTTTCGGGATCATGCTCTACTTTGTCTTGCACTCGTTGCATTTCATTGGAAATGTCTGCAAGTTCGATGGATGCACTCTCTACTCGTTCACTCAAGTCCTCCAGATCTTTTGAAAATATGGCGATAGTGTGTAAGAGAGATTTAGATTCGTTTAACTGCTGAAGAATAGCTACTTCTGACTCATCCAACATATGGATGGCTTGCGATAGCTTCAGTTTGATGTCCTCAGCGTTTTCGAGCACTTCCAACTCATTTTCCAGCTCTTCCTGGTTTAGATCATCCAGCTTCGCTTCCAGGAGCTCGTTTAGCAGAAATTGCTTGTAGTCGGCATCTTCTGCACTTTGAGCGGCCAGGGATTCCAGCTTTGTTAGTTGCTTTTTAGCAGTTGCGTAGGCTTTGTATGCTTCCTGATAATTGGCAATCAATTCAGGATGTGCAGCAAATGCATCGAGTGCACTTAGCTGATACATGTTTTTACCCAACTGCAAAGATTCATGCTGCGAATGCACATCCATCAGCTTCTCTCCTATGGATTTTAAAGCACTTAGATTGGTTGGGGTGTCATTTACAAATGCCCGGGATTTTCCGGAAGGACTAATTTCCCGGCGGATAACGCATTCTGTTTCGTAATCCAGGTCTTCCTGGTCAAAAATATTTTTTAGAGAATATGAGGAAATATCAAACACTCCTTCAACAATGCACTTCTCATTTTCATCCAGCAGCACCTTTGTATCGGCTCTTTTGCCAAGTAACAATCCTACGGCACCCAGCATGATCGATTTACCTGCACCCGTCTCTCCAGTAATAATATTGAGACGTTCAGATGGTGACATCTCCAGCTCTCGAATGAGCGCGTAGTTTTTTATCTGTAGTGACTTGATCATAAATGGGTCACAAAGATATGTCAGAGACTACTGAATTAATGCCTTGTATTCATCAGTTCTCGCAGGGTCGATATTACTCAAGAGATTATAAGCCTGCCGACGTGTAGCCAAGCTGGATTCTGAGAAAATTTGAATCAATTCACCGGATTTCGCATCCATAAAGGCAATGGTTAGAATAGACCGTGGACGTGCGCGATTTGCCCGCTGAACTTTTGATAGGGCATCCAGGATGTTTTTTTCTGCCTGCTCCCGATCATCCACCATGATGTCTAATCCTTGACGGTGGTAGATGTTGAGCGCCTCTCTTATAGGTTCAAGTTGCGGATTTTGTACATTTTCCACTAACCAGTATCTGTTTCTCACACTGTTAAACTGCTGCCATCCGGTGTAGCTTGTCTGTTGTGCATTGTTTACGATTTTGAATGCGTTTTGGAAGTGAGGGGTTCCACCCTTCTCTGAGAACGTGTCATAATCGAATCCAATGATCATGTACGCATAGTATGCTAGCATGGAGGTGATGTTGCTTGTAAATGTGTTTTCGTTGAATCGAAGTGGCTGAGCCTGTACATATTCAAACTCCCAGTCTCTGTCTGCAAAATTTAGAATCACAGATTCATACCCAGTGCCATACACAGGTCGGCTGGAAAGCACCTGCACGGAAGCTTTAAATACCCCGATACTTGGCATTTCCGAAATGGTGATCACCAAATTACAATTGATGACCTCTTCTTCTTCAAACTCGTCATTCGTCCATTTGGTGGTGTTGAGGAATTGGGCGAACTCTGTTTCCATTTCAGTGAACACCGCTCGCTCTGTTGTTTGTACCTGCTGTGCATTGACAATCACCCGGCAGTTGAGTTCCTGGGCAAAAGATGTTGTGATGGTTAGAATGAGTAGTATTCCTGAAAATCTCATTTAAGATGTTTTATGACGTATTCTACGATATCCTCTGCCACTTCGGTCTTACTCTTCAACTCAAATTTTTGTTCGTTATTGTCCTTATCAAAGAAGGTGACTTTATTAGTGTCTTGCTTAAAGCCTGCCCCCTGGTCATTGAGTGAATTAAGGACAATCAAGTCAAAATTCTTCTTCTTTAGCTTCTCTTTGGCATTTACAGCTTCGTTATTGGTTTCCAATGCAAAACCAACATGATATTGGGTATTTTTCTTTGCGCCAAGTGTGGCTGCAATATCCGGATTCTTCACCAGCTCAACGTGAAGGTTATCCTCGCTCTTCTTGATTTTTTCTTTGGCGGGCTCTTTTGGTCGGTAATCAGAAACGGCGGCTGCAAACACCACTATGTCAGCATCAGCATGGTGCTTTTCTGCTTCTTTCAGCATTTCATTTGCAGATTGCACTTTGATGACTTCTCCATTTTTAGGAAAGAAATCTGCTGGTCCGGAAATCATCATGATTTCAGCTCCCGCATTTTTAAATGCGTTGGCGATGGCTGTCCCCATTTTTCCGGACGAGTGATTACCAATAAACCTGACCGGGTCAATCGATTCAAAAGTAGGACCTGAGGTAATGAGTACTTTTTTGCCTTTTAGCGCTTCGGAGTTAGTGAGCTTTTTTTTTACGATTTCCAGCAGCTCTTCAGGTTCTGCCATTCTTCCTTGTCCGGACAGTCCGCTGGCTAGCTCACCATCCCTGGCTTCAACCACTTCATTTCCGAAAGATTCAAGCCTTTTTAGGTTTTCTTGGGTAGTTGGGTGTTGATACATGTCCAGATCCATAGCTGGAGCCACCATAACCGGACATTTTGCGGATAGGTAGGTGGCTAAAAGGAGGTTGTCACAAATGCCATTTGCCATTTTGCCAAGGGTGTTGGCGCTGAGAGGAGCAACAAGCATCAGGTCTGCCCACATACCCAGCTCAACATGGTTGTGCCATTCTCCACTGTTTTCATCAAAGTACTCAGAGTAGACGGGGTTCTTAGATAGGGTGGACAGTGTGAGGGGGGTGATAAAGTCTTTGGCACTCTCTGTCATGATTACTTTGACTTTAGCACCTTCCTTCTTCAGCAAACGCACAAAAAAAGCGGTTTTATAAGCCGCAATGGACCCACAAACCGCTAATAATATTTTCTTACCCGCCAACATGGCGACTAATTTATGCTAATTCTGAACCAGACTCTTGCTCTTCTTCAGGTAATCTGAAATTTAATTCACCATTTAGGAATTCTTCGATAGCCATAGTGGTAGGCTTTGGCATACGCTCATAGAATTTGGAGATTTCTATTTGCTCTCTGTTTTCGAAGATCTCCTCCAGGTTGTCAACGGAAGATGCAAATTCAGCAAGTTTAGCGTTAAGCTCTTCTTTTTGATTTGCGCTGATTTGTCTCGCTCGCTTTGCAATGATTACCAAAGACTCATACAGATTGCCTGTAGGCTCTAGAATTTCCTGATTGTCTCTGGTTATAAGTGATGAATTTATATGCTGCATTTCGCTCTAATTATTTTGAACCCGCAAATTTAGTAATTTCTTCGATGCTTTTCGCATAAATCTTTTCAGCATCTTTTATATACTCACTATTTGGATATTTATCGATGAATTCCAGGTAGTGATCAATGGCATTCTGGTATCGCTCTTTTTGCTTTGAAAAGATACTTTCCTCCGCATAGTCGAAAGAGGTTTCTATCCTTAAATATGCTATCTCCTCATTGTATTCTGAATCAGGAAAGTCATCAGCAAAGTTGTCATACACCACTAAAGCAGACTTGTATCTTCTTAGCTTATAATAAAGCTTGCACTGCTCATATGCCTTTTTTTCCAGTTTTTCCTGCATATCATCGATAATTCTATCTGCATCCGGGGCATATTCAGAGGCAGGGTATTTATTGATGAAATTTTGCATAGCAGCAACAGCCTCGTAGGTCACTGTTTGATCCAACTGGTAGTCCGGGGACTGTAGGTATAACGAGTAGGCGTGCATGTAGGCCGCTTCCATCACATAGTCGGAACGGCCGTATATCTTAACAAATTCCTGAAAGTGGTGTGCACTGAGAATGTATTGTTTTTGATAGTAGTAACTATAAGCGAGGTAAAAATTTCCCAATTCAGCTTCCTCTGTTCCGCGAATGATAGGAAGGATGTCTTCAAGAAGAATAATAGTCCGATGGTAATCTTCTTCCTCATAATACTGAAGGGCTGCTTCGTATTTTACTTTCCAGTCTCCACTTTTTTGAATCTTGCGAAATCTACAGCCACCAAGAGCAGCCACAGCAACAACAAACAAGATTAGAATTCGAATTTCCCTCATAATTATTTAATAGGTCGGCAAAACTAAGGACTTATAGCCTAAACGGAAACAACGCCGCAATCATTCACCATCGTTCTTAATGCTTTTTAACGTTTGTTTTCTTTTTTCCTTCAATCCCTCAATATTTATCTTTTCCGATGGAGGTAATTTGGTTGGTATATCCTCATTTACTGGTTTAGCCGGAGGGGTGGTTAAAAGATCTTCTAATGATGGTCTTTGATCACCACGCCATTCAAATCCATCCAGTTTTTGCACTCCTGGAGTCAACTCGTGAGGTGGTATAAACTTGGCTTCCGGCTTGATATAGAAGGAGATATTGTCCAGTTCTTCATCTATGAACCGGATGGTCATATCACTGCATAATATGCGATTCATTCCAAGGGTGATGATATTATTTGGATCGTCTTCATCCAACACATAGTAAATGCTTTCCCCATTTCCATTCACATCAATTCGTGTGATCTTGGATCGGTCAAAGTAAGCTTGCATGGTTCTCCCCTTAATCTGATTATAGTTTTTCAGGGTGTCCTCGGTAGCTAGAAAAGCTTTTTGAAGGAGTGACATAGTTTTAATTTCCTTTTCTGTCACTTCCATGATGATGGTATCGCCTTCTAGTTGATTTTTGAGATTCCAGAAAATAGGATCTTCATAGAAATAGAGCAATGAGTCCTGCAAAAAATAGGAAGCAGAATCAGCTAGCCCTTGAAGATTTTGTTTCCAGATACGCACATTATGATATGCCAATATTCGCTTTGCAGAATCATATTCACTTTCAATTGAAACGAGTGTGTCTGCTGCCAGATACAATGTGTCCTCCCGAAGGAAACGACGCATAAGCGCATTTCCATATACCTTACTTATGCCGTTTGCTTTGTCGGCAAATCCATCATCCCCAGTAATGACCACATCGTCATCTTTCGAAGTGAGTTTTACATTGCCGCTGGCATCATAATATTTTTTTAGATCATCAAAGAAAAGCTCATCACCTTCCATATAATAATCTGTTGTTTCCACGGTTCCTTCCACAAATTCGGATTGATCCATTCTCGTACGGAATGTTCCTCCTTTTGCGTGCAAGATTGATTCATCTTCGGTGATGATGGTGGTCTTCCCTTCTGTAATGGCGATCTTAGGACGAATGTTGTACCTCAATGTGTCAGACTTGAGGGTGTAATCTGGGGCAACAAGCACCACGTCCGAATAGAAAAGTGCATACTTCTGCAAACCGTAATAGTATCCTGTTTTACTGGTCAGTACATTCACAGAATCTTTGAGTTTACCACCATTGAAGTACTGACCTTCCTCGGTTTCCATATTGTAGTCAAGAAAATCTGTAGTGAGACGTTGATCTGCCTTGGTATAAATGACATTTTCACGGAGTTTGGCTGTGCGGTCCTGCCCATTGTATATAAGTTTTCTAGACGTTATTGTCACTGAATCGTCGATGATCTTCACATGACCAAAAGCCTCCATTACATTGTCATCTACATAATAGTATGAACTGTCACAATACATGGTGGTGGTTTTCTGGGCAAAGACCACATTACCAATCAGTCTTCTGATTTTTACTCCATTTTTACGAAATTCATATAAATCTTCAGCTTTGTATTTGATTCGATCTTTCTTCTGGGCTTGGCTGTTCCAGCAGAGGAGTAAAAGTGAGAAAACTAAAATGGTTTGGATTAACTTCCGCATTCGGCAAAATTAACTGATCGAGTTGTGCATTCTTTACAAAAACAGTTCCATGATTTTATTCGATCCAATCATTTGGTTTCGAATGACGAAAAAATATTGCTGGCGGTGAGTGGTGGGCTTGATTCCATGGTCATGGCAGACTTGTTTCTGCAGGGTGGATTTGATTTCGAAATCGCCCATTGCAATTTTGGTTTAAGAGGTGAGGAGTCTGACGATGATGAGGCTTTCGTGATGGAATGGGCCGATAAAAATAGGGTTAATTGCTATGTAAAATCGTTTGATCTAGGCGATGGATCTATTCAGCTAGAAGCCAGAAATACTCGCTACCAGTGGTTTAATGAACTTTTACTTGAGCACAATCTGAATAAAGTAGCAACAGCACATCATCTGAACGATTCTCTCGAAACGGTGCTCATCAACCTGGCCCGTGGAACGGGGATCAAAGGGATCTCTGGTATATTGATTCAGAATGAACAGGTCATCAGGCCACTTTTATTTACCTCAAAAAAAGAACTGCACACCTATGCAATGGATATGGATTTGGATTGGCGGGAGGATTCCAGCAATGAGGGGGTCGATTACGATCGGAACCTACTACGTCATAAAGTAATCCCGGAGTTGGAAAAACTGAACCCCTCACTTTTGAGTACTTTTTTGAATACCTCCGAACGATTGAGTTTTGCAAAGGAAGTGGTGGCACAAAAGGTGATGGATGTCAAAAGGCAACACTTAAATATGGAGGGTGATACCAGGGTCCTCAACCTTCATTGGATATCCAATGCATCGGATGAATTGATTCTCTCTGAAATATTATCTGACTATGGTGTTAATTATGCGACATCAAAGGAGGTTTTTGGGGCAAGGGGTAAGTCTGGAAAGCAATTCCAGGAAGGAGAATGGCTGATTACCATGGATCGCGAGGCTATCTATATTGATCAACGCAAGTCTCCACTTTTCATGGAGTTGATCATTCACGAAGTTGGTCAATACTATCTCAACAAAAGTGAATTCTCTATTGAGATGAAATCAAAAGAAGAGGTTGTCTTCGGTTCTGAAAATGTGGCTTTTTTTGATGCGAGCCAGTTGGAATTTCCTTTGAGAGTTAGATTATGGAAGGAAGGAGATCGATTCAGACCATTGGGAATGAAAGGAGAAAAGAAAATAAGCGATTTTCTAATTGATGAAAAAGTACCTGTTTCCCGAAAGAAATCTATTTTGATACTGGAGTCTAAAGGAAAGATCGCCTGGGTTGTCGGCCATCGCATTTCTGATCAGTTTAAGATTTCAGGTAAGACACAAAGTGTAATCAAGATTGCTGTTAGTTAAGGTTTCCCTACGCTTAACCTGAAACGGAACTTTAGAATTAGGATGATTTAGCATATAGGAGAGTAGCCAACTCTTTACCATAATCAATAAACTCAAGGGTTTCATCGGTCCGTGCCAGTTTGATTTTATTAAAAATGAGTAGCGCCTCGCCATTGCTTTCTAAATGATAGATTTGATGATTTTCGAAAAAACGAATGATTTCATCCGTAAAAAATGCGCGAATCTCAGATTCATTGTTCCCCATCAAAAGGAATTTCTTGGAAAAGTCCGGATACAGATCAAAATCAATGTCTTTATAGCCGGTAAAAGCCATTACACGGTCAAATATTCTTTCGAAGACACCTTCCTCTTCCAAGGTAAAAACAGGTACCTTTTTATTCAATTTTAAGACCATAAGTGTGGTATTGAATGTTTCAGCTGTAAAAGCCTGTCCCTCATTAAAGGTTACATCGGAAATTTCCCAGGACACATTCAGATCTTCAAATACTCCTTTGAGAGAATTTGATTTTCTTTCAATCGGCCTGATTTCAAAAAAGTGGAATTCCTTTAAATACGTAGTATTCCAATCTACTTGACTATTGTATTGATAATCGTTTTTAGTAGCTAAGTTTCGTAATCGTTTTTGTCTGTGAGATAGTTTGGCAGAGCTGGTCAAGCTAATTTTCAAAGCCCTGTTATACGAAGAAGAAGAAACATGAGAATCCAATCCTGTAATAAAGACTTTACCCCCCGATTCCCTTTGCATCTTTAAGTATTCCACCAGGTAGTCCATATAGGTCATGCCCACCAATCTGGTTTCTGATAAATCAATATTGACATCTGCCCCTAAAGGAATTTGAGCTACCAATTTGTCTATTTTCAGGATGCTCAAAAAATTTGCGATCCCTCTAATTTTTAAATCGAACCCACCATCTGGACGCTCTATTAATTTAGTGCGTGATCGATAAATCATGTCAAAAAACTGAGGAATGGACATCCTTGCCAGAAGCATGTGCGTAATCAGTGCCAATAATAGCCCGCCGAGTAGACCAATTAATAAATTGGTATAGAGGGTCAAAATCATCGTCCCAACAAAGAAGAGCAGTTGCTCTGTTCCTTGAGCATAAGCCTGCTTGAAGACTGATGGAGATGCCAGTTTAAATCCGGTATAAACCAGTAATATCGCAAAAGCACATAATGGTACCTGACTCATTATTGGACTCAATACCACAATAAAAAGCAGCAACAATAGACCTTGATACAAATTAGACCATTTGGTCTTTGCACCATTGTGGATATTGACAGTACTTCGAATAATCACAGCAATAATTGGGATGCCACCAATTAAACCAGCAGCCATTGTGCTCAATCCAATTCCGGTCAAATCCTTATTCAAATCCGTCTTACGCTTGTAAGGATCAATTTTGTCAACTGCCTTCGCAATAGCCAGGGATTCAATGCTTGTGATAATCAAAATGGAAAAGACGGTTGTCCAGAATTCAATCGTGTCAATTTTACTGAAATTGGGATGCATGATTGAATCTGTAATAGATTCAGGAATGTCCAGCAACAGTTGAGGCCCTACCTCATAGGCTTTTCCAAATAATGAAAGTGTATGTTGGTCAAAGAAATTGAAGAGGTAGGCAAAAGGTATTGAAAGCGCTATGACCCACATAGGGGCAGGCAAAAAATGGAAAAACCGGTTACTGATCTTGGAGTGAAACAGTAGTAGAAGTAAGCCTACCACTGAAATAATCACCACGAAAGGGTTGGCTTTGGGTAAAAGCAAAACCGCGTCGATGAGGTTTTGAATGATGCTCGGGCTATCTGACGTTGTGCCCATCGCCACATGGATTTGTTTTGCAAATATGATGATCCCGATGGCTGCCAGAATACCATGAATGACAGAAGAATGAAAGATATCCGCTAACCGACCCAATTTTAATAATCCCAATACGGCCTGAATAGCGCCTGAAACAACTACTGCTGCCAGTATGTAATTAAAGGCCTGGCCTGAACCATCGTCCATCAATGCAATACCTAATAAGATGACTCCAATGACGCCCTTGGCCGGTCCATTTACTGATACATGGCCACCCCGATAAAAAGTGGTTACCACACCACCAACGACTGCTGAAATGATACCTGCCATGGCAGGTGCTCCTGCTGCCAGTGCGATACCCAATGAAAGGGGCAAAGCAATAAGAGCGACACTCACAGCGGCGATTAAATCACTCTGCCAGTTATCAATTAATCCTTGAATACCTTTTTTTGGTACAGTTTCCATTGCTTAGCTAAATGACGATTTGTAAAATAGTAACCTAATCATGAAAAGTAGTGAATATTCAAAATAATTAGGAATAAGTGAGAGCTACTAAACCAACTAAAATCAGCCCAGAGATAAGGAGAAGCATGATTCGCTGAAATAGAATAATGATTTGATTAGCCGAAAAGGGAATGACCACAGACCCTGGTGTGACCAGAATCAGGTTTGTGCTATTGCTTTCGAATTCACTCATCCTGACAATGATAATCAATCAGGATTCAGATATCACATTTTTTTATTGGAAAGGAGAACAGTTCGAAAAGGGATTGGTTAATTATCCCATTTTGGAAGCTCCATGTAAAAGGTGGTGCCGTCACCCTCTTTGCTTTCACACCGAATGTTTCCTTGCATGGCTTCAATATATTTTTTAGAGATGGATAGCCCCAGACCTGTAGATTCCATATCTCCATTTTTTAGTGGCTTAAAGGTCTCGAAAAGATACTTTTGTTCTTCCATACCTATGCCTGGTCCGTGATCCTTTACAAAGATTTCATAGTGTTTGCCATTAGATGCAATAGCGCCTAATTCGATGATCGATCCACTAGGAGAATACTTTACGGCGTTATAAAGTACATTTTCAATGGCTTGAGTTAAATAGACCCGATCACCTTTGATGTATGAATCGTCAGGGATTCTTTCCAGATCGAACGAAATATCTTTTTCACTTGCTGTCAAGCTTTGAGACTGTGCATTGTCTTCCAGCACATCTCTTATGTTCAGTTTTTCCTGCACTACATTGAGTTTCCTACTCTCAATTGCACCTGCATCCAAAATTTTATGAACCATTTCCCGATATCCGTTTGAGGATTTTTTCAAGACGCTTACCAGGTGGTTGAATTCTTCAGGAAGCTTGTCTTTGAACTGTTCAAGAATTTCCGACAAGGAGGTTAAATCATTGATTGGTTTTTTCAAATCATGAGCTACCATACTCATCATCAGATTCTTCTCTTTATTCACAGCGGTGAGCTCCTCATTCTTAATGGAGAGGTTTTTTCCTTGCCTTTCTATTTTTTCTTTCTGTTCCCTGATTTGTTCGTTTTGCTGGCTTAGCAAAATATTTTTCTTCCTCTTTTGTCTGTATTGAATGTATAGGATGATTAAGAAGAGGAGTGTGAGACAAGTGATGATAATGAGTCCATTCCGGATCAATCGCTCATTTTTGAGCTGCGCTTGCTGCTCTCGTAAAGTAACTTCATTCAACTTTAGCTGTAGTCTCTGACGTTCGGTAATTTCCCGTGCTCGCTGAAGGGAGTCTTCAGCAACCTGTAATTTTTGATTACTGCTTTGAAGGGCTTTATCTGTTTGGGCTTTCTGGCTGGCAATTACGGCTACCTGTCGTTCACTTTCTGCTTTTATTTTCTTTTCTTGCTCATCCCTTAAAAATTTGTCAACGGTAGAATAAAGGTCGAAATACTCAATGGATTTTTCTGAGTTACCAACAGATTGGTAGCTTTCATACAGTATGCCATAGCATCGTTTGGTCAGACCGATATTTTCTAGTTCATTGGCTATATCCAGTGCCTCTAATGCAAGATCAATGGCCTCCTGATTTTTCCCTAAGCTTTGGCTTACTGATGCCGCATTTATCAGACCGGATAATACGTGATTCTTTTGATTTAATTCCTTCGCTATGGAAATGCCACTGTTGAAATCAGAAAGTGCCTGTTCGTACTGTTCATTGTCTATTCGAAGGAGCCCGAGATTGTAGTAGGCGCTCTTCATCCCATTTCTATTGGTTACCTTTTGATTGTACTCAATAGACTTTTCGAAGTAGGAGATAGCCTCATCATACTTCTTATTATCCCAATAGATATATGCAACCTTTCCACAGATGCCGGCAGCATTGTCGAATTGACTTTCGCCCAAGGCTACTTCCAGTGCTTGCTCGTAATGAGAGAGCTGGCTCTGAGTGGCTTCACTTAGCTCCTGTGCGTTAGAAAAAAAGGCGGTGTAAAAGAAAGCTACACACAAGAGTGCAGCTTTACTTAAAGTTTTCATATTTCAAATTTAAGATTCATTATTCAATATAGAATCGTATTTTTTGTTGATTTTCATTTCCCAGCTTATCAACAACTAAAACGTTTATTTCGTAAAGGGTATCTTTTCTGAAGTTTTCTATCAGGCTTCTGTAAGGCAACATGGCTCCACCATTTACCTGATAACTTATTTTATCTAATCCAGCATGACCGTCAGTTGACGAAAGGAAAAGTAACACGTGTGGTGGATAAACATTCAGGCTTTCCCCATCAATAATTTTGGATTTGTTGGAGTCGATACTAAATCGATTGAACACTTCAGGTCCACTATTGTCCACAATGCATTGGATTGATTCTGTGCTTGAGTTGGAAAGATTGTCATAGCCATTATAGGTTACTGCGTGATATCCTTCATTTTCGATGCTGAAAGGTGCAGAATAGGTAACCACAGATCCGTCATCTATTTGATAATCAATTTCCTTGAATCCTGAGTCTTTGTCTGTTCCTCTTAAAGAAATGGTGGTTTCTTTGGTTATGTAAACGGTATCTTTCAAAGTAAAAGAAGGTCCGGCAAGGTTGTAATTCAAATCAGGTCCGGATAAATCAACATACGTGAGTAGATTGTTTTTATCAGAGAATTCCTTGGATCGAACTCGATTGTTAACCTTGTCTGTGACTAATACTTCAATATTCAGATTGCCAGATTCAGACAAATAGAAGGGTGCTTCGTATAGCTTAAACTCACCTCCATTGACAGAATAAAGGATTTCTTTTACTCCAGCCTTATTGTCCATGGCTACAAGCTTTAATTTGGTTCTGCCTGAGTAATATTCTTTACCATTGGCGATAAAAGTATTTCCTATGATCTCATCGATTACGCGTGGAGGCGATTTGTCCAAATAGAATGTGTAAGTCTTCTTTTCTTCATTATTGTCCACTTTGTCTACTGCGAAGAAAGTGATGGTATGTTCTCCTTCATTCAGGCTGGCAATTGAGATGGGAGAGGAAAATTCATAGGTTCTTCCCTCATCAATCGTGTAGAAGATTTTTGAAACCCCTGATGCATTGTCATTAGCTTTCAGGTTGATAGATGAACGAGCGGAGACCACATTTTCAGATAGGTCACCCTCAACATTCAGCGTGGAAGACGGTGCGGAATTATCTATCAGCATAGTAACACTTTTTACTTCTTCAACATTCCCTACATTATCAACTGCGTAGTACTTTAGCGTGTATGTTTTTTCCTCTTGGACAGGTATTGAGTTGATGTATTTTTGAAACGAAGCACCATCTAAAGAATAATAGATTGCATCAATTCCTGAGATTTCATCCGATGCTGCCAGTGTGATGTCTGAAGCACTCAATGTGATCTTTTCGTCTGCTTCAGCCAGCTTCACATCTCCATATGAAATTTTTGTGGCAGGTGCTTTACTGTCTGCATAAAGCTCAAATATTACTTCTTCTTTTGGGTAAACAACCTTCTTTGTCTCAGGATCTACTTTCCACGGGGTACGGATGGTGTTGTATCCTTCAGAATCCAAGAACATAGGGCTACTGTATTCAGGTTCTTTTCCATCAAGCACTTCTCCGTTGGATCCATCTGGACTTGTTGAAATACTCAAATAGAGAGGAAGTGCTTTATTAACATAAACCTTCCCTTCGTTTTTATAGATTTTTTTCTCGTGGTTTAATTCCTCCTGTGCGAGGAGGGTAAAGCAAAAGCATGTAATCAAAGACAAGCTTAAAAGTTTCTTCATGGTTGTATGGTTATTTTGGTATCAGTGATAAACTTGATTTCACTAATATATACCCCGAAACAGCCTAAAGATTTAATTATAAGACGGAGAAGTACCACCTTTCGATCAACCAGGAAATATGGCGATAAGCATGTTTTGTAATTAATGGATTATAGCACTTTTTTCACTCGACCCACTATTCCGTCTTCCAACATTATTTTAATCCCATGGGGATGATTGGATGACTTGGTTAAAATTCGTTTCACTATTCCCTCCGTCAGTTCACCGCTTCGCTGATGATGTTTTTGAACCACTTGAACTTCAGATCCGATTTTGATATTTGATCTTACTGTGCCGTCCATTACGCTTTCAATCTCATTTGAATTAGTTTGAAAGCAGAAAAAACCACCCAAACAAAATTGACTGCTACGAAAGGAAAGGCTCCATTCATCCATGCATTATATAGAAGGAGGATAGATCCAATGAGATTGAGCATCAGGTAACTTGTGGAATCAGCAGTAATTTTCTGAAAAAGATTTAATGCGAATCCTAACAGCAATGATCCTGCTCCAAGCCATCCTATAAGTTCAAGTGTATCCATTGTAGAAAATGTTGAATGGCGAAAGTAGGGTGCTTTTAATAAAATACTGCTACGACTTAGCCAACTTAAAAATCAATTTGGGTTACCCCAATCCTAAAGGGAGCCAAATTTATTTTCGTCTTCCGCTTTAGTGACTCAGGGTAAGGAAGGCGGAAATGACAAAGTTGATCTATTCATCCTTTAGGTATTGTACCGGATTTGTTTTGCTGACCTTAAAGACCTGCGATAGGATGGTTACTAGTGCAATCGAAAGGGTTATTGCTATTGTAAAACCGATGATTGATCCACCAAAATTGACGTGATAGGGGTAATCCTCTAGCCACTGGGAAATCAATACACTTCCTAAGGTAAGCCCAGCGGTCAATCCGACGACAATGATAAGTAGGAATCTTTTGGTGAAAACCCGGTATAGACTACCAGAGGAGGCTCCCAGCACTTTCCTGATACTAATCTCTTTCAATCGTTGGTTTAGCTGAAGGCCTACTATCCCGAGTAAACCCATAGCAGCGAGGAATATCGATACAAAACATCCAATTGCAACCAATTGCATCATTCGTTCCTCCTGACGATATCCTTGTTGATAGACCTCTTCCAGGAAACTAAATTCAAAAGGAAACGGATCAAAATGTTTAGCCCAAACCGCATCGAACTTATCCTGATCGAAGATCGTCCCATCACTTAGTTTGAAATAAACAGACTGCAATTGATAAGCTGGAGCAATATAAATAACCAATGGATCGACTGTGCTTTTGACCGATTCATAGTGGTAATCTTCAATCACCCCAATAATTTTGGGATTCAGAACCTCGCCATACTCGAATGGAACAATCTCACCGATTGGATTTTCGAGGTTCATTTTGGAAATGAAAGCCTCATTGACCAAAATGGCCGATTCATCAGCGGAGATTTCCGGATCAAAATTTCGCCCTCTTACTATCTGAATGTCCAGCAAGCTTATCAAGTCCTGATGAATACGTAGATGTCGCACGTCAAATTGATTTTCTCCATTCATCCGAGTGCCATTATATCCGGAAATAGCGGCTACTTCAGCTACCTCAGGCATTTGCGTGAGATCATTTACAAATGCCGCAATTCTGCCTTCATCCGCCTGGATATAATCCATATAAAGCACATTGTTGTAATCGATTTTTGTGTCAAATGAAGACAAGTATTGAATCTGCCGATTCATTGTGAGCATTCCGGCCACCAAAACCGTCGCAATCAAAAATTGGATACCGAGTAATGTTTGGGTGATCCATTTACCTGACCGGATCTTCTGTTCGCCTTTCAGGCTCTTGACAATATGAAATCTGGAAAGAACAAAGGCAGGATACACGCCACTGATGAACGCTACCACTACAAGAATCGTAGTTGCTCCCGCGATAAAGTTCCAATTAAGGATGTAATCCAGTCCATAATCTTTTTGAACGAAACTGGAGAAATACGGAAGTAGTAGCATCATTACACCTAGGGCCAAAATACCTGCAAGAACAGCTGAAATAAAGGATTCCGTGATCAGTTGACTAAATATTCCTGCCTTTTCCGCTCCAATAACTTTTCGCAGAGCGACCTCTCTGGCGCGATTGATATACAAGGATATGTTGAAGTTGGAATAGTTGATCATTGAAATAATCAGACAGATTATACCGATCCCAACGAATAATTTAATCAACTCAGGGTTCCCACCTCGGGAAACGCCATTGTAATGCCCGTACGATTCATTCAAGTGTATTTCTGAAATGGGCTGAAGTTTTAGTAAAACGGATGCATCCTCGCCATCTGGTTCATTCTCTTGTTGTACCTGATTCATTTTGATCTCTGCATCTGCCCTGCTGGATGGGTTTGTGAGTTTCACCAAGGAATTAATATTGATGTCAAACCAGGTGGTTAAACGTCTTTCGGGTACATTCACCAAATAATTAGCGAAGGACATGATCATGTCACTTTTTACGGAGGTATTTTCAGGAATGTCTTTGTACACTCCACTGACGATAAAATCTTCAAACTCTTCTCCTCGGATCAAAGAAATTATCTGACCCACTGCTTTTCCCCGAATGTTCAGTTTTCCTGCGAGGGTTTCAGAAATAATGACTTCATTGGGCTGATCAAATGAATTAGCTGCACCTTCCAAAAAATTAAGGTTCAAAAAATCAATCATGTTACGATCCGTCATGATCAGCGGTTGTCCGATGGTTCCCTCACCTTTCCTAATCAGTCCAAAGTCAGATTCAAACCGGGCAATACTTTCAATCTCAGGGATCTTTTCTGCAAACTGCACTGACATGGCATTAGAGCTTCCTCCAATGTAGTGTACATCGTCACCTCTTTGGAAATCCAGGACAATACGATAGAGACTTTCATGGTCCGGCAAATGCTGATCAAAACTCATCTCATCCTGTGCATAGAGATAAGCCAGCCAGCAAAACGAAATTCCAAGTGCCAGTCCTAAAATGTTAAGAGTGGAGTAGAGCTTATGTTTTTTCATAAAACGCCACCCGGTTTTGATATAGTTTTTGAACCTCATGATGTAATTATTTAAGTGATGAGTTGGTTTGAGATTGGCCGGTCGAATGGATCGGATAGTTTCCAGGATGAAATGCCAGCGTGCTTTTGTTAGTCCTTTTTCTTGCACGCGCCAGAAAAACGCCTCATGCAAATCTCCCTGGACTTCTTCAACCAGGTGATCAGCACAGCATTTTTCTACCAGCCAGTCGGCCCATTTTGGTGGATTAGGCCCTGACATATTGTAGTGATGGTTTTGAGACACTATTCCAAAGCTTGGATTTTACCTCATTGAGTTCGCTCACCAACTTATAAGCTTTTGGAGTGGCCCAGTAGTTGCGCTTCCGTCTTCCACCACGTTCTGCAGTGGGCTCCCCAAACTCTGAGTTTACCCATCCCTTTTTTTCCATGCGTTTGAGCACTACATGAATGGCAGGTATGGAAATATTCTTGCTTAGCGCATCCTCATACTCCTTAGCAATATCCACACTGTTGATTCGCTCATTCTTGAGTAAAATCATCAATACAATTTCTTCCAGTGATCCAATCGATTCCATTAGATTAATAATTGTTTAAGTTATGAATACGAATATCATTAATAAATGTTTAAGTAATAAATAAAAAAAAGGACAGAATTTCTTCTGCCCCCTTTAACATCAACCATAATTAAGCCTATCCAACCTTACTTGGATTTCAATTTCTTCCAGTTTTCATTGGCATTCTTCACCATGGCATCATGGCCTTTCTCATTCCATACCTGCAAGGCATCTACCTCTATGCTATTTAGGTATACATAGTATTGATCGCCAACCACCAAAAATTTATTCGGGTCTGTTCTGAACTTTGCTCCAATAGCAATACCAGTAGCACACCATCCACCATATTGAGGAAGGTATTTCTTTGGATTTGCATCGAAAGTTTTCTTTTGCTCTGCAGAAGTAAAGAAATATTTCACGCCATCATATTCGGTGACATATTCCTTTGAGCCACGCTGAGCGAGCTGCAAGTCCAGGTAGGAAACCGGACTGTAGCCATTCAAAGCTATTTTGCTGTCATCTGTATTGTACATCTGAGCATATGCACCGATGGTTCCTAGAACCAGTAGTGCGGTTATTAGCATTTTCGACATGTTCATTGATTTTAGTTTTGGAAATAAGTTTCGTTGACCACCCGCCCGTTTTGCCATTCTCTACGGATCACCTCGTGCCAGTTGATCTCACTGCCGTCCTGCATTTCAAATCGAAAGCGGAATTCGGACATACTCACATTCTCACCTATCGAGCTGTTAAGCAGCGAGATTTCATTCACATTCGCGATGCTGCCAACAAAACCGGTAAGCTTTTGGATTGCCTCCTCTTTTGTGAAGGTCTCCGAGCCATCTACATCTTTCGTGTGAGCAGAGTCGCTGAAAAATTTGGCTACTGCCTGCGGTATCTCACCGCGCAGCACCATGTTGTCCATTTCTGATACTAGATTTTGCATTTTTTTATTGTGTTTAATACAATGCAAATGAAAGGAGGACGTATCCCTGGATGTTTACAAAAAAGGGCTATTCATCAGTACTTTTTGAGCTGAAATCAGAAGGGGCTTTGCCTGTATGTAGCTTAAAAAAGGAAGAAAAATGGCTAACCTCTTCAAAGCCCAACGCAAAGGCCGTTGCTGTTACTGATTCCTTTGCACTTAGCATTGTCTGCGCAGACAAGATCAGTTGGTTCGTGATGTGCTCTTTGGGCGTCTGTCCAGTCGATTGATAAATGTTTCTACTGAATGTTTTGGGTGTCTGGCTCAACAAGTTTGCATAAAAAGCAACCTGATGGGAGTCAGAGAAATGCTGATCAATTGCCTGACAAAAAGCTTCGAACAATGCTTCGTTTCTGGATGTGTTTTCAAGTCCATCTACAAATTGACCCGGAGTTAATGATGTCTGGTTCCTGAAAAATCTTGAGAAATAAGCCGGATCCTTGAATCCCAGTAGATAGGAGGCCTCTTTTACCGAACCTTTGGTTTCGAAAAGTATTTGTCTCGCCTTGTTGATCAGCTTGTGATTTTTCCATTGAAAAAAAGTGAGGTCGAGCTTCTCTTTTGAAATACGCTGGACATCCTGATAGGATAAAAAGGAGTCGGGCGATTCCATTTTAGCGGCTACATTTCGCTCCAGCCATTCGTTCAGATCGAATAAGAGGGAAAGCTCTTCAGGCGTTGCTTTGAAAGGGTTCATCTCTAGCCATCGCTCCTGAGCTGATTTTAATGTCTCTTGATGGTTTTTTAAAGGCAGTTTTTCATCAGCATGTACATGGCCAACTGTAAGGACCTGTGAAAAAAGAAAACGATAATGGTTAGTGGAGTGATCCTCCACGGCCAGGCTTTGGGTTGACTCAATGCTGACATATTGGTTTTTTGGAATAAATACAGCTGATGGTTCGCAGAAATGATAGGTTTGAAAATTGAGTTTTACCGAACTATCGGATGGTATCAAATAGATATATGGATGCTGCGTTTTTTCCACTATATAAAAATACGGTCATACAATAGCTATGCATGATTTTCAGGGATGGTTTTGTGGGAATTGTCTACTGAGCGTCAATTGATAGGTGATCAATGCCTAGTTAAATATTCTTGTTGTGCGGGTGGATGACTAACGCCCAACTATCATCCGTAAGCTGGACTTTCATTTCTATAAAAGTATCCTTTATAACAAGCCTTTGCAAATAGCTCATACAGCTACTGGATGATAGTGATTGTTATAGATTGTTATTTCTATTTAGATAAAATCTTATTTGCTAAAGAGGGAAACAAAAAGGCTATCCAGAGAAACATCCGCATTTTGAATGGAGCTATGATGCTTCTCCCTTTTTCCAGTTGTGGCAATACCATCCTGACCAGTTCAGTCGCTGACATTTTATCCTCATCTCGTCCAGCCGTCATGCTGGTGTCTGTGACCGGTGGGATGAACTCCACCACGGATATTCCAATCGCTTTTAAGGCGTATTTCAACCCTACTGTGAAATTTCGCATGGCCGCCTTACTGGCACTATAGACCAATCCATCGTCTTTGGGAAATGCCCCAAGTCCCGAGGTTGTGTTCACGATCATTGCCTGTTTCGAATTGCTCAGAATGGGAATCAGGAGATGCGTCAGGAGAATCTGGCCCGTCAGGTTGATGGTGATTTCCTTGTTAATTTTATCCAGCGGAATGACCGTCGAAGTAAGCGAGTAATTGAATTGCACTCCCGCATTGTTAAACAATACATCCAGGTCGGGATATTCATTCTGAATTTCGAGAGCGGCCATCTCTATGTCGCGTTGCTTTGACAGATCACATTGGATGGTTTTGAATCCCTTGCTGCTGGCATGGATAAGCTTGGCAGTATCTCTGCCAAGCAATATCACGATGTTTCCTTTTTTCAATAGCTCCACACCTAGTGCATAGCCTATGCCGGATGTTCCTCCGGTGATCAATATGGTCTTGCTCGTTAGTTTCATGACTTCAGACAAATGAAATGATTACCAACAGGGCAAATAGACCTGCGGAGGCGACCTGCTGTGTGATGGTCAGTTTGCCTTGACGAGCAGATTCGGCATTGAACAAGAGGAAACTCACAGCAAGTAACCAGCCCAGTTGTGCCGTGTGCACGATCATATTGAGCGGTCCAAGCGCTGTGAATGTGCCACCAAATTGTTCCAGCGAATAAATGAGCATCCCAATGCCCAATCCTTGTCCGATTCGGGCAATGAATCTTGGGAAAACCTCTGGCTTGCTCAGAAGGGATGTTGAGAATAGGAACATCCAGAGAAACTCAAACCAAAAGGCGAAGTTTTCACCAATGGATACACCAGCGTAGATGTGGAATGAATCGTAAATAACCCGGATGTATTCCAATTGATCTGATGAAGCATTGGCCGCTAATTGCCCGAGATGTTGCATCAAAAACGGCCATCTGACAAATCCCAGCGAGGAGGTCAGCCCAAACAATACCCCAAAGACCACTGCCAGAAATCCGGAGGTAGATTCATGGAATCTCAATGTCTTGAATAGCAGCAATACGGTGGTCATGAAGCTGATACCTGTTAGTGTAAATAGGTAGTAAGCTGGGACGGTGAAGGCTTTGTTTTTATAGAAAAGCTCCAGGGTGGTTTCCATGTTTTCCCGGAGAATGTCAGGGAATTCGAAGGTATAAATCAGGACTACACCAGCTATCAGCATCATCAGGATGTGGATAATCACCATCCAGCCTGTCAATTTTATTTCTTGTGTTTTCATTTCTGTATTGGTTAAAAATTAGAATTATTGAAATCGGTAGGCCACTCCAATGTGGAACACCTTGTACATGTTGGTCACGCTGGAATTGAACCCATCATCCATCCGCTTTTTAAGGTTAGCCTGAGCTTCTGATGAGAGGTTGGCGGTACCACCGAACTGGTAAAGAGGGGAAGGATATTGGCCCCAGGCGGGTGTCCACTCAAAACCGGTGGAGAAACCATTCTTGAAGTTATATTGGTAGCCTAGTCCGAGTGCGAGCCCCCATCCAGCGGGCCTAGTTTGCTGTATCTTGATCGTACCGGAGTGAGGTTCGTTATAAATCTGTCTGGTACGATCGTCAAACCGCATTGTCTCCGTGTCTCTGCCATTGAAGACAAATCCACCTGATAAGAATGGTCCGTTTTTTATCGGCGTATATCGTACCTGAAAAAGGAATCTTTTGGCTACATCTTCTGATGAACTGGATAAGCCTTCAAGATCGGTGGATTTGGCATTGAAGGAGGAACTACCTCGACTGATCTCATCCTTGAATTGGTAGATGATGCCTGCATAAACTTTTTCATTGAAATGATAGCCTATAGTAATGCTTGGTTTGAAACTACCTCCCGTGGGTAGTTCTCCAAGCCCAAATCCAATTTGCCAGTAATTCTTTAAGTGAGTTGATCCTTCTTGCGCTATACTGGCATATCCAATAATGATTCCCAGTATTAGTAATGTTATTCTTTTAGTTTTCATGATGGTTTGGATTAAGAGTGGACGAGTCGTATAAATAATTTGATGAGCTGAATCAGGACGGCTCCAAAAACGGTGTTGATGGCAAGCATGATGAACGTGGCACCAACCAGCCCGAAATGTTGAATGGCAAGGCTATCACCGATGGTTGTTTTATTGCCAATCAACCGATTCACAATGACCCATGCGTTGAGGTGTTCGGCCTCAGCACCAAGAATGTAATCAATGATGATCATGATGCAGACGGACGCTACGGCCGCAATCGCATAGATCGAAAAGGGATAAGAGAGTAAAGCTTTCATAATGCATTTGTTTAATGTTCGAGACAAAATTCTCTCGCGCATCAATCATCTGCATTAACATAGGTTAAGGAATGAACCTCAGGAGGGTTTGGCAAGTTGAGCACGTATTCGACTCAACTGGATGGGGGTGATGCCTAGATATGAAGCGATATGATATTGGGGGATTTGGTTTTCCAGTCCTGGATACGTTTCTCTGAAAATGCGGTAGTTGGTTGTGGCATCATTTGTCACCATCTGAATATCGTGCTTTTCCTTTTTGATCCATTCTCTCTCCAGAATTCGGAGCATGAAGGTTTCCAGACATCTATGTTCGTCAAATAAACTTCTGAATTTTTTATACGAAAACCGAATCAATTGGCAAGAAGTCAGGGCTTGAAAGGATAATTGGCTTGGACTCTCAGACAGAAGCGAAGTAAGCGCTGTTGGAAACATGCCCGGAATAAAAAACGTCTTGTTGTACTCATTGCCTTCCTTGCTATGAAATACACGAACAACTCCTTCTGTCAACAAATAACAATAATGCGTTCGATCACCAACCCTTACCAGGTAAGCATTGGGATTCAAAGAGTAGAGTTCAAATAGTTGCACAAACTCGTTCCAAGCTTCATCTGTAATAGGATGAATCTGATTCAGGGAGACCTGTATTTTCTGGGTATCCATCTTATGACCTACAACACACGCACAAACCCGTGCAAAACGTTAATTTTGACATGTTTATGACGTTTAAGTGGAAAGTTAACGGTTTTGATAATTATTTGGTTAGTAAAGAAGGATATATCGTTCGGGTCCAATACAAAACCTCACACTTGCATTACAAGCACGCCCGATTCATAAGCCATAATTCGAGAAACCAATTCCGGCTCTGGCGTAATGGGAAGCAGGAAATATGGAGCAAACGACAGCTTAGACATCAATTGATTCCGATTAAGCCTATAGAAATGGCTGATTCATGCAAGTTGATGGAGATGCCTTTTTAGCACTAAATTGTTTTGGTTCCACCATTACCACTTCTTCTTTTTCCACAATGATCTAACCGATAGGTGCCCTTTAGCTTTTAAGGTTCTGGTTTGTTTCCTCATAAACTTAAGTTCGTGAAGACATGAATAATCTGGGCTAATGGTTCCTGCTTCGTTTCTAGTTACTCCTTTATATGATCATCCTGACTATATAATTTTTATGGACTTCTGAATGGAATTAGTGCATGAGCCCATATTGACCGACTAAGACAGTAGATTATTGGAAAGAATGCAATCCGTATATCCACACTATGTACCATTCCAAGCTACCATCTATACCGAGTACATTGGTGGTAGTGATAACTGCGATGATTATAGCTACCTGAAAAGCATAACTCACATACATTGCGCCAGTATAAAAACCTGGTTCTGGTTCAAGTGATTGCGAACAGTTTGGACACTTCTTATGCATTTTGATAAACCTTTTACTGTAAGAAGAATTGGTAAATATTTCTTCAGATCTTCAACCTGGATATTGTTGTTTCACTATACTTTGCACTAGGCTATTATTCTTCATAGTGTTGATTTATATTAAGTTGGTCAACTTCCCATATAAAAAAGGACTTGATCCTGTGCATACCATGACGTGGAGCAATGTTGTCTTGTCCCATCATGGTAAGAAAAAACTCTATTGGACCATATGTTTTTGAAGAGGTAAAAGCTCTCATTGAAAACATAACAAATTTCCTGATCCAGTCTGGAAGATGAACGATTTTAATAGGTCGCATCCATGTCTTCAGTGCCATTTCAGCAATCTCGTTTTGTGTTAAAATATCAGGTCCTCCAACAACAAGTTCATTTTGATTAGAATTGATAGATTCAATAATTGCTTGTGCCAGGTCAGCTCCATGGATAGGATTGAGTTTGAATTCACCATTTCCAAATAGATATACTTTACCTTTTTGAGCCATGCTTAGAAAGTCCTTCATATCAGAGAAGAATCCATTGGGACGTACAATAAGATACTCGAGTCCAGATGCTTTTAATGCTTCCACAAATCGTTCTTTGGCCTCTATGATCTTTAGCTTTCGCATCTTATCGCCATTGATTACAGACACGTAAATGAATTTCTTAATTCCAGCCTTCTTTGCCTCATTAAGCAAGTTCATATTAGCCTGATAATCCACGTCCATGTATGTGAGTCCATCCTTTTGTCGAGTGATCCCCACAGTTGATATCAATACATCGGCACCTGAAAGCCGGCCACTGAAAGAGGAGGGATCGGTGACTTCAGCCGTGATGATTTGATCTGCGTTAAGTCCTTGTGCTTCAAGTTTTCTTTCATTTCTGGCGATAGCATGAAATGGAATTTGTTGGCTTTGAAGTTCCTTAACCAGGTGACTTCCCAGATATCCGGTTGCCCCTGCTATAATAATCTTTCTCATTTCGTTCGATTTATTTAGAATGAATTAGAATTCGTTTTTTAAGACAGCTTCCATGATCTTATACCGTTCTTCACCTTTATCTTGCTGATTGCTCAAAAGAATGATCAGTCCATTAGACTCAGGTATCAGTACCAGTAAGCTTGTAAACCCGTCGATATCCCCACCGTGGTGGTAGATTACTTTATCCTCAATTGATAGGGTACCATGCTGCTCCGGGAGCATTGACTCCATTTTGTTCAATCGGTAGAGCGAAAACCGATTGCTTTTCCTCTTCTGTGTAATAATCTGAAATCATGGCATCCCCCCATTTCTCCAGGTCGCCAATGGTACTTTCGATTTCACCTGCACTGTAAGCGATTTGCATTTGATACACACCTACCTCAAGTCCCTGCTTATATCCTTTAGCTCGCTCCAACCCCTCAATCATGTCTGGTCCTTTTGCGGTATTTAGAAGGTTTAGAGGTTTGTAGACTCTTTCTTGTAAATATTCCTGATAGGTCTTTCCAGTAAGTTTCTCGACCAGCAGTCCTAAAATCAGATAATTGGAATTAGAGTACGAGAAGAATTCACCCGGTGTAAATTCTAATCCTTCCTCTTCAATGGATTCAATGATTATTTCGAAGATTTCTTCGGTATCAAAATAATGGTTGTTTTCTTGGGCGTATGCCTCAACTGGTCCTACATAATCAGGAATTCCGGAATGGTGTGTCATTAAATGCCGGATGGTTATCTGATCGCCATGTGGAAATTCATCATCGAAATCACTGAGTGGTTGATCAAGATTTTCAATCAGTCCATCTCTTTTGAGGTTCATAATGGCTGCTACGGTAAATGATTTAGTAACAGATCCAATTCGATAAATAAGTGAAGGATTGTTCGGGATACTATTTGCTTTGTCTGCCATTCCAAATCCTCTTCGAACCAAGTCAGTACCTTCTTTGCGAACCAGAACGCTTCCTGTAAATCCAATTTCTTCAAGGTATTCTTCAGCTGAAGAGTATGTTTGATTTGGCTGCAGTGAATTAGTATCATCGCTACAAGCACTTATAGCTACTATAAATGCAACTGTTATAAACAATGCTATTTTTTTTCTTAATGTCGCCATCATCTTTAGTGTTTTTTGTTTGAATGATGACTCAAAATTGAATTGGCCCAACACAGCAATCGTCTCGGATTATATAGTAAGACTGGATAATGAAAAACCGTACTTCACTAGAGTACATCCGGGATAATGCCGGCTTTATGACTCAAGCAGAGGTTAATCGTTAAGGGAAGGGTAAAAAGTTCGGGATTTCACTTTCAATAGAATTTCGGACGAATAACATCTATTCAGAAAAGAGATTTGTATCAAAACAAATTCAGAAAGCATGAAAAAGTTCGTTTCACTAATTATTGGTATTGTCCTTAACACTTCTCTGTTTGCGCAAAACAATCACGAAATGGTGATCAAGACCATTGATCAGCTATTAGAAAAAGAGCTGGAAAAAGAGAATGTGCATAATGTATTATTGTCTATATATGCTCCAGCTAATGATTTCGAATGGCATGCTGCTAAGGGCAACTTTAAAGATGGGAGGGAGGTAACGGTTGAGCATCCGTTTTACACGGCAAGTGTTGGAAAGACCTTCACTGCAACTGCTATTGGCATGTTAGTAGACCAGGGCAAGATCCAGTTTGATGATCCTATTGCTGAGTATTTACCGGTAGAAATCATGCATGGATTGCATGTTTTAGATGGAGTCGATTATGGTGATTCAATTAAGATATCGCACTTATTGCAACATACATCTGGATTACCAGATTACTTTGAAAGAACAACTTCGGATGATTCTCCATCCATGTTTGATCTGATCATGACTGAACCAGATCGATTCTGGAAGCCGGAAGAAATGATATCTTTTTCAAAGGCCCATTTCAAGCCTTCTTTCGCTCCGGGTGAGGACTACTATTATACAGATACTGAGTATGTTTTGTTAGGAATGATCATCGAAGAAGTAAGTGGAATCGTTTTAAATGAGTTTTTGACAAAGTACATTTTCAATCCACTTGAAATGAACCATACCTATCTAAATCAAAGATCGGAACCTTTAAAACCGACCAACGCCATAACTGAAATGTATGCGGGAGATTATGAGATAAGCACCTTAAGAAGTTTGACCGCAGATTGGGCAGGGGGAGCAGTTGTTTCTACTGGGAAAGATTTAATCGCTTTTACTGAGGCCTTAATGTGCGGTGAGTTGTTGTCAGAAAAAACGAGGAATGAAATGCAGCAGTGGACCGATGAAACCCTGGGTATGCAGTATGGATATGGATTACGAAAAATTAATTTTAGTGAGCTTCAACCAACTTTACCTAAATGGGTGGTTATCGGCCACTCTGGAATGAATGGCACCTCCATGTATTACTGTCCAGATCTAAATGTTTATTTGGCTGGCACATTGAATCAACTGGAAGCATCAAAAGAGGCTGTTATGCTCATGTTGGAAGTACTTGTGCAATGCCAAAAGCTATAACTTGTTAGCTATTCATTTCTGTTGTGTTTTTACCCACTGCTTAGGAGTGAGTCCTGTAGTCTTTCTAAAAAAGTCATTAAATACAGATTTAGAGGTAAAGCCACTTTCAAAAGCTAATCCAAGTAGCGTTAGATGGCTGTTTTTTGGTTCAAGGGCCTTTTTCTGAAAAGCTTCCAGTCGGTAGGTATTGATGAAGTCGTTGAAATTTTTTTGAAGTTTTTCATTGAGAAGCCACGAAAGTTTGTTGGGGTGAAGGTTTAAGGTTTCAGCCATGTTTCGTAAGGTAAGTGAGGTATCTAAGTAAAGATGTTCATTGAACATTAAGTTTTTTAATTTTTGAGAGAAATGATCAACTTCTTCGGAGGACATCAATGACCTTTCAGAGGGGCTGTGATTTACCTCTTGTTTGCCAAGTTGCTTCTCTGGAAAGCACATTCGAACCAATTCTTCATAATTAGGGTGTGACCGGATAGGATCTAGAAAGCGTTCATGCTTGAAGTTAATTACCTGTCCCATCTTTTGTTTCACTTTACTTTTAAGTAATTCAAGTCCTTCTGCTGGCTCAATTTGCACGAGAAGAAACAAATCAAAAGCCATCAGAGGTCTCGGTTGTATAGCTTCCAGCTTATCGATCAATATCCGAACATCTACTTCAGGCACATCAACACCCCCATTTATAAGGTGAAACAGCATTATATACTGCTCAGGATAATCTAACTGGGGGCATGAGTCTACCAGTTGATTTAACCCTTCCAGGTTATTTTGATTTATAAAACATGCTAATTTCAGCTGAATCGAAAGCGCAAAATCCGAATCAAGATTCAGTGATTTATCCAGGTATTTTTGAGCTAATTCATACTGTCTCTGCTGATAGAATATGTTGGCCTTTGTGTAAAAATGATTAGGAGATAATGGATTATTTTGTAGACTCTTATCAATTGAATTCAGTGCTGAAGGAAAATCACCTATTGATGTTTGAACCTCGGCCAGGCATTCATTGACGTCAGGTTCATCTGGATCAATTTTTAAAGCCTCCCGGATAGAAATGTTTGCAGCACGATAATCCCATAGACCCCAGAACTCATGGGTAGCAAGGCAGTGGTATGAATAAACAGATTTAGGATCGTCAATCTTATTTCCTTGGAGAAAGAATCCTTCCGCGCGTTTAAATGCATGTTCCTTATCCATTGCACCCCATGAGCCCAGCAAACTATAGCACAGGCCGGCCCCATATAACGGCAATCCGAAAGAAGGATCAAGTTTTGCACTTTTTTCATAAAGGAGGGCTCCTTTTTGGATATCCTCCAGGTTCCACCTTTTGAGAAAATACTTTCCTTTTAAAAAAGTATCATATGCTTCTACGCTGTTGGTCTTAGGGGTAACAAGATGCTCACTCAATTCAAGATGCCCATAATTTTCTCTTATTCGCTCGGCTACCAAAAGGCTTATCTCATCCTGGAGTGCAAAGATGTCCTCCAACTTTCTATCAAAACTTTCTGACCAAATTTGAAAGCCATTGTCCGTTCGAATAAGCTGTGTGGTTATCCTTACCCGATTACCCGCTTTTCTGACACTACCTTCAAGCACCAGTGCCACACCCAGTTCATTTCCTATATGTCGTACATTCTTCTTGACGTTCTTGAAAACAAACGAAGAAGTTCGTGCTGTCACTTTCAGTCCGTCGATCTTGCTTAAGGCATTAATGATCTCCTCTGTCATACCATCAGAGAAATACTCGTTTTCAGGATCTGAACTGAGATTATCAAGTGGGAGAACAGCTATGGATTTCTGGTTGATCAATTGCTTTCGTGAATAGTTGGTTAAAAATAGCTTAATAGCTAGTAACCATCTATTGTGACAAAAAGGCCTTGTCCCAGTTTAAACCTTATCTGGATGAAAAAAAGAACCATTTAGGAAATGGATTTAAGCTGTATAATTCTTTTCACATTGGTTATAATATCAAAATTGGTAAGAAAAAGCGTTTTTTTCTGGAGCCACAGATCCACTCTCAATTTTGGGTGTTTACTACGGGGACACAATCCTAGTTTAAAGCTTTGAATGATAAATGGCGAAACTATTTCCTCTTTGAACCTAACATTTACTTGGATGTGAATTTTTAATTGAACTGCAAATGGTATTGTCTTTGCCGACATTAACCATAGTGAATTGTGACCTGGCAAGATCGAGTATATACATGATCTACCTGTTTTAGCCAGGCTTTAGTAGTCCTGTGTTTTCTTCAAAAACCACATCATTCTTTTGGATTCATAATAATTTTATCGAATTGCCATTTACCTCTTCAAGATTTTCACTATTCTTCCATTTATTATTTCTGACAGGTTCCAATTGTAAAGTTCCGGGTCAGTAGTGCTGTAAAAAGCCACAATCACGGCATCCAATTCTTCATGGTATTCGGCAAAACTCTGATACCCCGGCACCCACCCGGCATGTTTGTATTCGTAAATGGAAGAGTAAATTTCCTTTTCGCCCTTCTCAAATACGGATCCATCGTTTAATGCTCTAAGGAATGTGCCTACATCCTCAGCGGTTGCTACCATTCCAAGATCATCGGTCTTTAAATCATATGGGTGTCCAACGTGGTAACCACTCATGATATCATCCATATTCGCTTCGTTTACGGATTCAAATGTTCTGGTCAGCTTGAGTGGTGTCAGGATTTCTTCTTGTACAAACCTGAAATTATTATACCCTAACTCATTGTCCATGATCTTGTTGAGCAACAGGTAATTGGTATTGCAGTACTCATAGTCTTCACCCGGTTCAAAGTTGGCGGGCTGTCCCGTGATCAAGGCCAGACTTTCATCATAAGATAGCGTAGGATGAGCCCAGAAATCAGGTGTATCTGTGAAGTTGGGAATTCCACTTCTGTGCCGGATCATGTTTCTCAATGTGATCTGCTCGGCATTTTCAATCTTACCTTCCAATTCAGGCAAGTAATAAGCAAGTGTTTTATCCAGTGACAAACGCCCTGAGCTCACCAGTTTGGTTACAGCCACAGCATCATACAGCTTACTTATACTGGCAATCTTGAACAGAGCATCTGGTTTGGCAGGAATTTTCACCTCTCTGTTATGCCAGCCGGATGCAAAATACTTAGGAGGCTGTCCAGCCTGATCGATATAAACAATCATTCCGTCAAATCCATGATCAACGGCCTCATCCAGCTGCTCCTGAACGGTATCGGGCAAGGGTAGAATCCAGGCCTTGACCAGCAGCCAGGGCACGAAGAATAGGGAAATGACCGTACCCGCAAGGAGAACGAGTCTGATGATGAATTTTGATTTTTTAGATTGGCTCATGATGCATCATTAGTCAACATCTAAGTTTATATTTAGTTGATGATGTTCAAATGGTAAATTAACTGTTTTGCTGATATTATTTCATGACTTTCGGCTCCACCATCACCACCTCTTCTTTCTCCACAATCACCTGACCGGCTGGGGTTCCTTTGGCTTTTCTAACAAACTTCTTCTGGGTGTAAATTACCGGGCAGAGGGTGTCGGTTTTTCGTTTGGAATTGGCTGCTGCTAGTGCCGCCGCTTTTTCAATGATATGGATCGGAAAATTTTGTCCGGGCTTTTGTCTTACCACCACATGAGATCCGGCTACATCTTTGGCGTGCAGCCAGAGATCGTTCTTGTTGGCTACTTTCAAGGTTAGCTCGTCATTGGCTTTTGCATGCTTACCCAGCAGGATTTGCCAGCCGTCAACCTCAAATTCGTGATAGGGGAGGTTCTCTTCCTTCACCTTCTCTTTTTGAGCCAGCCCATGATCTTTCAAATACTTTCGAAGCTCTTTGGTATCTGTAATGTCCTGAATGTGTAGGATCTGTCTGCTTAGCTTATCAATGAGCTGCTCTTTGGCTACTATGTTTTCTTTAAGTGCATCTACTTCCTGATGTCGGTTTTTGGCTTTTCGGTAGAGGTTTTCTGCATTCTTTTGTGGACTCAGCTCTCGGTTGAGCTTGATTTCAATCGGCTCGTCGTTATAAAAATCATGGAGTACTGCTTTGGATAGTCCCGTTTGAAGGCTATTGAGATTAGCCATCAAAATATTGGCGATTTCCTCCGGGCTTCTTGCTTTTTCAACCTGCTGAAGTTTGCTTTTGGTCTTTGAAATGTAGTTTTCAGACTTCTTGATCTTTTGCGTCAGCTTGTTGATGGCCTGCCCCTTTTCTTTCTCAAAGTAGAATCCTCTGACGGTCTTATTGTACAGCCAGTTGACAGCCACTATTGCTGAGTTTGTTTGTTCAGTGGAGGAGTTTAGCAGGCTGATGGAAGGATCATCGTGAAGGTATATCGGATTGGTTGCAAGTGAATCAAGCAATTGATTCAATAGTTTCCATTTTTCGGAATCCTGCTTTTCATAGTATCCTGAGTGGCTGAGGTAGACCTTCGTTTCTTTTCCCAGGGCTGGTATCAGGGAGGTAGGGTCAAAATTGTGGTCGGCTAGTGCTATTTCGGAAACATCGATATCCTGATGTAATTCGCTGGGAATGACTTCAAAATCCTGACTCAGATTGTTCCTGAATAGATTGATTACTTCATCATTTCTACTATGAAGAATATTAGCCCTCCGCGCATGCATCTTGAAGATGAGGGAGTCTTCCTCTAATTCAATTTGAAAGGAACGTTCATAGTCAAAAACGGAGACTCCTGATACTTCTTTATCAAGAAGATCTGAAAAAAGGTCAACGCTGTTTTTCCCGGCACGGGCAAATTCTTCTGGAAAGGAGAGGAGGGAGACGTTTGGGTCTAGATTAGCACGGACATAGAACGAACGATCCGGATCGCCAAACCCTAAAATAAGCTCGTCTTTGTTTTGCGAGAAGCATTCCAGTAGGGTTAAGCCTTTCAGTCGCTCCTCAAGCTCTGGAGCAAGGCGTTTAAGGAAGAAGTAGTTGTGAAACATGCCAATTGTCAATTATGAATTGTCAATTGACATTTGCAGTCCATCCCAGGCAATCTCCACATTCTCGGGCAGTTCTTCCGAAACGTCTTTATGCGTACCCATAAAATGCCCCAGGTGGGTCAGGTATCCTTTCTCAGGTTTCAGTTCTTCCATGAGTTCCAGCGCTTCCTCTAAATTAAAGTGGCTAATGTGGCTCTTTTTCTGGAGCGCATTTAAAACAATCACTTTTGAGCCTTTGATCTTTTCTTTCTCCTCCTCAGAGATATGATTTGCATCCGTGATATAGGTAAAGTCACCAAATCGAAAACCTAACACTGGCAGCTTGTAGTGCATCACTTCGATCGGAATAATCTCCTTCCCATTTACAGAGAAAGGCCTATTCTCAATAGGATTTACGGTAACCTTAGGGATGCCCGGGTAGTCATCTGCTGAAAAAATGTATTCAAACTCTTTTTCCAACCGGCCGATCACGAAATCGGTGGCATAGATGGGCATATCCTTTTTCTGGAGAAAATTGTAGCTTCTTATATCATCCATGCCAGCAACGTGATCTTTATGAGCATGCGTGAAAAGCACGGCATCCAGTTGGTCGATCCGTTCTCTCAACATTTGCTGGCGGAAATCAGGTCCGGTATCCACTACCATTTTGACGCCCTCATACTCCACATAAATTGATGCACGCAAGCGCTTGTCCCTGTAATCCACTGAGGTACACACCTCGCATCTACAGCCGATAACCGGAATGCCTTGAGAGGTACCTGTTCCCAGAAAGATAACTTTCACAACTGAAGCTGATTATTAGTGATTTCAGAATAAAGTTTTCGGTTGTTTTCGCTGAGTTTGCTGGAATCAACCTTTATGGATCTGATAATTTCGATCAGGCTGTTGACCTTGCCTTCCAAAGCGAAAAACTTATTTATCACCGCTACTTTACTGTCATTTAAAATGCAGTAGCCTGACTGGAAGTTCCCTTTTTCGTATCGAAGGATATAGTCCGTTTCGGACATTATGTCCTCGAGTTTATTTAAGAAATGATTGGTGTATTTAATTGTCATCCGTATACTTTTTCACCATCTCCACAACTGAATCGTAATTGAGGGGTTTGGGGATAAAAGCATTGATGCCGGCCTCTTCAAAATCCTCCATCGTATAATTATTTGCATTTCCGGTTATTGCCACAATCGGGATGTCTTTGTTGCCACCGGACATGCTTCTTATTTGCCTGGCGCACTCCATCCCATCCATTACAGGCATATGGATGTCCAGCAACACCATCCCATATTCATCTTTTTCAAGGAGGTCAATCACCTGCTGGCCATTTTTCACAGAATCAATTTCGTAATTGAGTTGGGACAGGATTTTTTTGGTGAGGTTTTGGATGACACTGCTATCCTCGGCGACTATTATTTTTTTACTCATTGGTGACTAACAAATTTTGGCTACTCTCTTTGAACTCCTGAAAAAGCACTTTTAGCTTTTGAACTTCCCCTTCCAGTCCTTCAAATTTATTTTCTTTTAACCTTTTTTCAATGAAAGCCGCCTGTTTAGATAATTTTTCTACTCCTAAAGTACCTGCATTGCCTTTTAAGGTATGGAGTTCCCCCCTCATTTTTTCAAAATCCTTCTTATCCAAGAATAGTTCCGTGTTATTAACTAGTCCTTCTGCTTCTTCCTCAAACTCCATCAAGGTGGCTTCTATCAACTCCTGTCCACCAAATTTGGCTAGTTGGTTTAGCGTATTCTGATTTATGGCGAGATCTTCTGCTTTTTCAGTAATTGCATCAATGGATACTTCAATCGGCTTAAAGTCCACCCATTTCTTGATCTTATCAATGAGCATCTCCGCTTTAATAGGTTTGGCGAGGTAGTCATCAAGACCGGCTTTTAAGAACCGCTCCCGGTCTTCCTCCATCGAGTAGGCCGTCATGGCAATGATTGGAGTGTTGGTACCAGTTGATATTTTCCGAACTTCATTTGTGGCCTTTAGCCCATCCATTTTAGGCATTTGAATGTCCATGAAGATCAGGTCAAAGGCCTCCTTTTTAACTTTTTCAATTGCATCGAATCCGTCGAAGGCTTCTTTCACCTGGCAGCCAGATTTTGTCATGATGCTGCTAGCTACTTTCCGGTTTACATCGTTATCATCAACCAGCAATATTTTTGGTTGCTTACCGGTAAACTCTTTCGTGAATGGCTTGTCAGGCTGGCTAGCCTTCACCTGGTCAGGAGAAACTTCTTCGGCCATGAACGTAAACCAGAAAGTACTACCAAGTCCCGGAGTGGACACCACACCGATATCGCCTTTCATGGATTTCACAAGCTCGCGTGAAATCGCAAGTCCTAGACCGGTACCACCAAAGTTTTTGGAGCTGCTATTATCCAATTGGTGGAAACTTTGGAACAAGCTTTTTTGATCCTCCTCCGAAATTCCGATACCGGAATCTTTGATAGATACTTTAAAGACAAACTGTTTGCCTCGTTTCTTTTGTAAACGGATACTCATATTGATGTTGCCCTTGTTCTCACTGAATTTGATTGCATTGGATGTGAGGTTAGAAAGAACCTGTATCAAGCGGGTCTCATCACCTAAAATCCATTCAGGGATTCGTTCATCAATGTGATAGTAAAGATTGTTGTCTTTGGAAGAAGCCTGTTGAGAGAAAAGATCATAGACTTTTTCAATCGTTTTGACCAGGTGCACGGGCTGCTGACGCAGATCCATTTTTCCTGCCTCAATCTTAGAAAGATCCAGGATGTCGTTCAGAATATTAAGTAGTGTTTGCGACGACTTATTGATGGTCTTCACATACTCAGACTGTTCACCGTCCAATGTGGTACTAGCCAATAGGTCAATCATTCCGATGATACCGTTCATTGGCGTTCGAATTTCGTGGCTCATGTTTGCCAGAAATCGTTCTTTGATCTTCAAAGAGCGCTCTGCCATCTCCTTTGCCCGGATCAGCTCTTCGTTGGTCTTTTTTAGTTGAGAGATGTCTCTTGCAACACCTTCGATTTCTACGGATCCATCGTCCTTGTTTATAAGTCGGATGTTGAAAAGGAACTGCAGTTTGTTGCCATCTGCCGTTTTTAAGGTTCCTTCCACGTTTCTGATTCGTTTCTCTTTGTTTATTCTTCTGCCAATTTCGAGCACCTGTTTGGTGCGATCTGCATAATCCAATACGTTGGTATGGAAAACATTTCCGGGAGAATAGCCAAGCACCTCCTGAACGGAGGGGCTTATCATGGTCACCATTCCTTCTGTGTCACATCTGAAGTAAATGTCCTGAAAGGATTCGAAAATTGTCCGGAATTTTTCTTCGCTGGCGATCAAGGCGCTTTCAGACTCCTTCTTTTCCGTGATGTCATTGGCAATGATGGAAAGCTCCTCAATTCTTCCATTCGGGAGGAAGATGGGGTTGACGAAAACTTCTCGCCATACCATTTTTCCAGACTTGTCAAGGGTGTTGGTTTGAAAGTTGACAAACTTACCTGTGAATGCTTCTTCATATTTGGAGGACCAGAAATCCTTTATTTCATCTGTTAGATGATTTTCAGAGACTTCCTTGATACTAGTGCCTATCTTTGGAGTTATCCCATAGTATTTTTTGAAGGCGATTTCGTAATTCTGATTAAAGGATGTAAATCGAAATGCCCGATCCACAGACCAAATTTCATGCGTGCTACTATCGAAAATGGCTCCAAGTGTGGCCGCCTGATTTTCGATTTTTTCCTCTTTTTGCTGCCGTTCCATTGCCAGACTTATTTGTCCGGCTATGTAATCCAGTAGCTCCAGGTCCTTGTTGTTAAATGCACTCTGATCTTTGAAGCTATATATTGACATCACACCCATTTCGGTGGCGGTTCGTATGATCACACCCAGCCAAATTTTAGGAATTGGATCTTTGAATGCTACCCCGGTTTGCTGGCTGATTTTTTCAATTCCGTCTTTGTATATAATCAACGAGCGGTCTCGCTGTACTGTGTAGTCCATGAGTGCATGGTCTACGTCATAGGTAATTGATTCCTCTTCTGCCTTTTCATTGATGCAAAATACCTGGCGATAGTTTTTGCCTTCTTTCAGAGAAATGTGAAAGTTGTGAACCTTCAGCATCTGATTTAGCTGATGATAGATATTTTTATACAACTGTTCCAGATCATTTTCCGTGATGGTAATGTTGGCGATCTGGTAATAAAGGCTTTGAGCGCTTTCTGCTCTGATCCGCTCAGTAATGTCATAAAATACACAGCGATATTCTACCGGTTCATCATTTTCAAAAACGGAGGTCATCTTCCCCGTTACATAGATGTTTTTACCTGATCGGGAGGTCAATACGGTCTCAAAACGCTCAAAGCGACTTCCCGCAGTAATTTTTAAAATGTTTTGCAGCGTTCCTCGCTGATATTCATGGTGCACAGCTTCGAGGAATTTCATATTAGTGATTTCTTCCTCGGTATAGCCGAGTTTCTTCTTCACCGCTTCATTTGCAAACCTGATTTCTCCTGTTTGCTTGAAAATGATGATGAGATCATTTGAGTTGTCGAAGAGATCTTTAAGGTTTTGATTAGTCTTTTCGACGAGCGTATAATAGTCCCTTTGGGTATTGTCTAGCTTTGCCTCTAGTTTGGCAATCTTCTTCTTTAGCTTATCAATATCGTTTTCCACCTCAGCCATATCCAATAAAATTAGGCATTTTAGCCATTACAAAAGATGGCTATTTCGAGCAAACCTATATTAATATCTATCGTTGGCCCTACGGCGGTTGGGAAAACAGATTTATCCATTCAATTGGCGCAATGGCTGGATACGGAAATTGTGTCGGCTGATTCGCGACAGTTTTACCGCGAGATGACGATTGGCACGGCTAAACCTTCAGAGGAAGAGCTTAAAGCAGTAATACATCACTTTATCAACTCTCATGCTATTACAGAAATGTATAGCGCTGGAGAATATGGAAGGGATGCTGTTAAAAAAATCGAAGAACTGCACAAAAGGCATGATACGGTAATAGCGGTGGGAGGTTCCACACTTTACCTGAAAGCAATCTGGGATGGATTTGATGAAATGCCTGAAATCGATCCATCTATACGGGAAAAATTGAATGTGGAGTTTAAAGAAAAAGGACTTGGGTCACTATTAGAAGAATTGAAGCTAGCAGATCCTATCTATTACGAGCAGGTGGATAAGAAAAATGGTCAGCGGATTATTCGGGCGCTGGAGGTAATCAGAGGATCGGGTAAACCCTTTAGTTCATTCAGACAAAAGCAAACTGAGGAAATGCCCTATGATCATTTGAAAATTGGTTTGAATGTGGAGAGGGAAGTACTTTTCGATCGGATCAACCAAAGAATGGATTTGATGATTGAGCAAGGCCTTTTTGAAGAGGCAGAAGGGTTGTATCAATACAGGGATCATAATGCATTGCAGACAGTAGGCTATACTGAAATATTCGGGTATATGGATGGCGAGTATGATAGAGAGGAAGCCATAAGACTGCTCAAAAGAAATAGTAGAAGATACGCCAAGCGTCAATTGACCTGGTTCAGAAAGTATGAGGACATTCATTGGGTTGAGCCAGGTCAGACTGATGAGGTAAAATCACTGATTGAAAAAGTACTTTCCTGAGAAGGAAGATTTATGTTGATTTGCGAATCGTTTTATGGATTCATCCCGCAAAATTTTAATTGTTACCTATTACTGGCCGCCTAGTGGTGGAGTGGGTGTACAACGTTGGATGAATTTTGCCATTCAACTAAAAAAAAGAGGATGGGATCCGTGGGTTCTAACGCCAGAAAATCCACAATTCGAGATTAAAGACGAGAAGCTACTCGAGCGAGTTAAAGATATTCCGGTAATCAAGCTGCCTATATGGGAACCATTTAATTTATTTCACGCGCTAACGGGAAACAAGGACCGGAAAAATGTGCAACAGGGTTTAGTGCTGGAAAAGTCCGATAGATCATTAAAGGATAATTTGATGATCTGGATTCGAGGAAATTTACTCATCCCCGATCCCAGGGTTTTCTGGGTTCGACCTGCGGCGAGGCGAGCAATTGACCTGATTAATAAGGAGGGATTCTCTACCATTATTACCACAGGACCACCTCACAGCATGCATTTGATTGGTAAGCGGGTGAAGAAAAAAACCGGGATAAAATGGATCACTGATTTTCGAGATCCGTGGAGCAAGTGGGATGTACTTGAGAAATTGAAAACTTCTTCTTTAGCATTGAGCATACATAAAAAGCTAGAAAGCTCTGTACTTGATCTCGTTGATTATGGGGTTACTGTAAGCGAACGACTAGCAGAATCACTTGGAGGAATGGAGGTGATTCATAATGGCATTACCACTCACAATCAATCAACATCAGCACCCAATTCATCACACTTCACTATTGGCTATTTTGGACTCCTAAACGAACTGCGAAACCCTCGTCAGTTGTGGCATCTGTTGGATCAGATGTGTAGGGAAAATCAGGTTTTTGCCAACAAGCTCCGCATACTGATTGGAGGGATAGTTTCTGAGTCGATAAAAGCTGAAATAAACGAACTCAATGAACTGAAAAGTAAAGTTGAATTTTTAGGATACCTTCCTCATGAGTCCATTCAGGATGAATATCGAAAATGTGACGTCTTGCTTCTTTTGCTCAATAAGTCATCTAACTCTGGATGGATTCTTCCTGTTAAATTCTTTGAATACCTGGCAGCAGAGCGAATGATTTTGGGTCTGGGAGAAAGAAAGAGTGACTTAGGAGATCTGATGAATGCAAAGGATGTGGGAGAAATATTGGCATATTCAGAAATTGACTCAATCAGAGGGTTTTTAGAAGATGTGTTCGAAAATGAGCGTAGACCTAATGCTGAGGATAGAGCCTCACTTTTGAAAAGGTTTTCTCACGAAACCCTGGTTGATAAATTAGAGAAACTGATAATGAAATAATGGATAAGATACGAGTTGGGATTATAGGATGTGGACGTATCGCGCAGAGGCATGCTGGCCATATTGAAAGACTAGGAAAATTAGTGGCCGTGTGCGATGTGGATGGGTCAAGAGCAAAATCGCTTGGAGAGGAATATAGTGTGCCGTCGTTTACCTCCAAGAGTGAATTTTTGGAGGTGCAAGACATGGATGTGGTGGCAGTTTGTTCACCCAATGGACTTCATGCCGAACATTCCATATCAGCTTTAAAAGCCGGATTTCACGTACTTTGTGAGAAACCTATGGCCCTTACATCTTCCGATTGCGAGGAAATGATTAAAACGGCAGAACGCTCTAATCGAAGATTATTTATTGTCAAGCAAAATCGATTCAATCCTGCCATAGAGGCTGTAAAAGAAAAAATTGATGCAGGTGATTTTGGTGACATTTATTCCATCCAGCTCAATTGCTTTTGGAATCGAAATTTCGCCTATTACCAAAACTCCGACTGGAAAGGAACAAAAAAAATGGACGGAGGTACGCTATTTACTCAGTTTAGCCATTTTATCGATTTGCTCTATTGGATGATAGGGGATGTAGAGGAAGCGTCGGCACTCATTTATAATTATGCTCATCAAGAAGTTATTGAGTTTGAAGATACTGGAGTAGTATCGTTAAAGTTTAAGAATAGTGTGCTTGGCACGATCAATTACACGGTTAATGCATTCGCTAAAAATATGGAAGGTTCCATTACTATTTTTGGTGAGAAAGGAACGGTGAAAGTTGGAGGACAATATTTGAATAAGTTGGAATATCAATCCTTTGAAGGTGGAGAAATTGGTGAATTGAAAGCTGGAAATCCTGCAAATGAATATGGTGAGTACCAGGGTAGCATGAGCAATCATGATAGGGTATATGAAAACCTGATAGATGTACTTCAAAAAGGGGGAAGTATTGCCACTAATGGACTAGAAGGACTCAAGACGGTTGAGATCATCGAAAAGATTTATAAATCCGCAAATGGCTGAATCTTTCATAGTAGGCGATGCAGGGGGTACCTGCACTCAATGGCGTGTGGTAAATGGTGAAAACATCAAACAATTTGAAACCATTGGATTTAATGCCTACACGCACAATGTTAACGATCTGAAAGCGAGTGTCTCCCGTACATTCGGCAAAGAAATAGAAAAGGGAATACCTACTTATTTTTATTCTGCAGGAGTAGATACTGATCAGCAAGTTGAGGAAGTTAAAAAGAAGCTCAGTGAAGTTTTTGGCAATAACATACAGATTGCAAATGATCTGTTAGGTGCAGCAAGGTCCCTTTGTGGGAAAGAAGCTGGAAATGTCTGTATTCTTGGCACGGGATCGAATGCATGCTACTATGATGGACAATCGGTGAATAGAGTGAGTGCCTCCCTCGGATATGTTCTGGGAGATGAAGGAAGTGGTGCATATCTGGCAAAGAAAATGTTGGCCCGGGTTTTCCGGGAACTGTTTTCTCAAGAGATTATTGATCTTTTTCAAAAGCAATTCGATCTTACCTCCCATGAGGTTATTCAACGTATCTACCATCAGCCTAAGCCAAATCATTTCCTGGCTTCATTTGCCACATTTATCTATGACAACAGGAATCACCAGGAAATTCATCAACTAATCACTCAGTCTTTCAACGATTTCTTTGATGCCTTTTTTCACTCTTCTGAATATCACAGTTTGCCATTCCATTTTTCAGGCTCAATCGCATATTATTTTGCAGACATTTTGCGAGAAGTAGGAAACGAGAGAGGATTTTTGATTCGAAACATCGTGCAATCACCCATTGCCGGATTAGTTTTATACCACCAAAATCATGGCTAAAAAATCACTTACCGAATCAGATTCAAACTACGATCATTTGGAAAAAATGACGGTTAGTGATCTATTGAGCAATATCAACAGAGAAGATCAGACAGTTGCTATTACAGTAGAAAAGTGCATACCACAAATTGAAAAATTAGTGCTAGACATTGTGCCTCGTATGATGGACGGGGGTAGGTTATTTTACATTGGGGCTGGCACGAGTGGTCGTCTGGGCATTGTGGATGCTTCAGAGTGCCCGCCAACCTTTGGTGTCTCCCACGATTTGGTTATTGGAATTATCGCCGGTGGTGATCGAGCGATACGTAAGGCGGTAGAGTTTGCAGAGGATGACCCAAAGCAAGGATGGAATGATTTAGAATCTCTAGGGATCAAACCAAAAGACACTGTCGTTGGTATTGCAGCTTCAGGCCGCACACCTTATGTAATTGGAGCTGTTAAATCTGCCAGAAAAAACGGATGCCTGACCGGTTGTATTACCTGCAATTCAGACACAGAGTTGGCCAGGGTTTCTAAACACCCCATCGAAGCGTTGGTAGGGCCTGAGTTTGTTACCGGTAGCACACGCATGAAAGCGGGAACCGCTCAGAAATTGATTTTGAATATGATCTCAACTTCTGTAATGATTCATTTGGGTCATGTATCTGGGAATAAGATGATAGACATGCAACTCAGTAATGAAAAGCTGGTAGAGCGTGGTATTCAAATGTTAATGGAAAAGCTGGATCTGACTGTTCAGGATGCGGAGACACTGCTGAAAAAACATGGCTCTGTTAGAGCCGCTCTTCAGGCACATTTAGGTTAGTTTTTAACTTGCCCCTTATTTTGTTAAATTGAATTTGAGAGTTTTGTAGAAACGCAAAATTTTCTTTGTTAAGAAACTATTAAATGTTGGCAGGGAAAATTTAAACGTAAAAAAATATCTATTAGCACGATAGATTCTACTTTTGTGAGGCTTTATTAAACCAAAAAAGAAAAATTAGAAAGCATGAAGAAAATTTTACTAACTGTTACGCTAGTGCTCAGCGGGTTTCTGATGATGGCACAAGGCGTAACCGGAACGGTTACCGACGATGCTGGTGAAGGACTACCAGGAGCTACAGTACTTGTAAAAGGCACGCAAAATGGTGCAATTACAGATGTTGATGGAAAATTCACGTTGAATGTACCAGAAGGTACTTTGTTGGTTGTGTCTTTTATGGGATTTGAATCTCAAGAAGCCACAGCTTCCAATGACATGGAGATCACTCTTCAGCCAGGAACTAGTATCCTCGCAGAGGTGGTAATTACTTCTAATGTGATTGATGTTGTGAAAACTAGAGAAACGCCAGTTGCTGTTTCATCAATTTCACCAGCAGAGATTTCCTTAAAAGTTGGAAATCAGGAATTTCCTGAGATCATGAATAGAACACCTGGTGTCTATGCTACTAAGAATGGCGGTGGATATGGTGACTCTCGATTGTCTTTGAGAGGATTTGATCAAAGTAACACCTCTTTTCTTATCAATGGACAACCAGTAAATGACATGGAAAATGGCTGGGTTTACTGGTCAAACTGGCAAGGCTTAACAGATGTTGCTTCCGGAATTCAAATTCAAAGAGGACTTGGAGCATCTAGACTTGCTGTACCATCTGTGGGAGGAACGGTTTCAATTTTCACAAAGGCTGCTGAGTTGGCTGAAGGTGGAAAGGTTGCTCAGACAATTGGTAATGATGGTTACTTGAAATCCACAGTTAGTTATTCTACTGGAAAAAATGATAATGGATGGGCAGCATCTTTCCTATTGAGTAGATGGCAAGGTGATGGCTATGTATACAATACGAAAGGAGAAGGATGGACCTACTTTGCAGCTTTTGGTTATGCACCTGAAGGATCGAATCATGAGTTTAATTTTTCTGCATTGGGAGCAGGACAATGGCATCATCAAAGAGATGCGTGGGTATCCATTCGAGATTATCAAAACTTTGGATCTGATCATAAAGACGGGATAGACAGACGATGGAATACCAATGGTGGAACACTTAATGGTGAGGAATACAATATGCGTAGAAACTTCTACAATAAGCCATTATTTACCCTAAACTGGGATTGGGAAATCAATGAAAACCTATCTTTAGCTACCTCACTTTATGCTTCTACCGGTCGCGGAGGGGGTACTGGACCAAGAGGTCAGAATTACTTCAATAGTGATATAGATATTCTTCCATTCAATAGAGATCTAACTGAGCATTATCTTGAAAATGGGGATGGTACGAGAGATTCAAACGGATTTATTGATTTTGATGAGATTGTAAGAATTAACAGAGAGACAACTTCCGGTTACAATGGTCCATTATCTGCTTATTCAGGATACCGAATTGGTTCAAATGGATACAATAGTGATAATGTAAATAATGCTACTCTAATCAGAAGAGCTTCCATGAATTCACACAACTGGTTCGGAGGCATCTCTACATTAGATTACGAATCAGGTAATTTCCGATATTCATTAGGGTTAGATCTGAGAAAATACACAGGATATCACTACCGAGCATTGAACGACCTACTTGGGTTAGATGGATATTTCTCTACAGGAAACGACAATACATTAGGCCTTATTCTTGAGCCTGGACATAATATCCAAGCCTCTCCTTTCAGAAATACTGGGATAAGTGGTCCGAAAATAGATTATTATAATATTGGATATGTAGATTGGCAAGGGCTTAACGGGTTAGTAGAGTATAGTGGTGATGCGATAACTGCTGTAATTCAAGCAGGTGTGTCCAATCAAGGATTCAAGAGAGAAGATCTGTTTGATCAGATAGGTAACCCGATTTCTGAGCAAAAAAATCTAACCGGAGGATACCTTAAAGGTGGAGCGAACTATAACCTTAATTCAGCAATGAATGTATTCTTCAATGCTGGTTATATTTCTCGTCAGCCACTATTTGATGCTGTTTTCCCAGGATTTGCCAATGATGTGAATCCTGACTTGCAGAATGAAAAAATCACTTCGGTAGAAGTAGGTTATGGTTACTTGGGAAGATATTTGACTGTAAACTTCAATGCGTACTCAACTACCTGGGGTAACAGATTTATTTCTGAAAGCTTCCCGGTTTCATCAACTCAGTCGGGTACTGCTCAATTTAAAGATGTTGATGTGCTACACCAGGGAATTGAAATTGAGGCGACATACAGACCAATCGATAACCTTAAATTGAGAGGTATGATGTCTGCTGGTGATTGGAGATACACCAAGGATTTTACAGCTGCTATTTTTGACGATAGCCAAAATGAAATCGGCGAAGTGACTCTTTATCTGGATGATGTAAAAGTGGGCGATGCTGCTCAATTCACAGCCTTCCTATCTGCAGAATATACGTATAAATCTTATAGTATGGATCTGGCATATAGGTTTGTTGATGGTCTTTATGCAGATTATAGCATTACTGATTCAGAACTTACTGTTCAGGATAATCAAGGAGCACTTAAGCTTCCATCTTATGGACTTTTTGATCTGGGAGCTACAGCAAGATTCGAACTATTGGGCACCAATGGATCATTTAGGTTGAATGTAAATAACCTATTTGATAAAGTATATATAGCTGAGTCCAATACCAATATTCACACAGAGACTGGTTCTCAAACGTGGGAAGGAATTGATGTTAGAAACTCAGTGTGGTTCGGATTTGGAAGAACCTGGAATGCTACACTAAGCTTCAACTTCTAAGCACAATCGATATTAAATTTTAAAACCCCTGACGATTTCGTCAGGGGTTTTTTGTTTCCTGTCTTCAAATCTACCTTTGCACCGATGCATACCATTACACCGTACGAGCGCTGGAACCAATTCTACAATTCCAGCTATGACGATCGGTCACCTTTTGCCGGTAAGGAGTATAATTATGATATCTATTCGGAGAATATCTATGGGTATTATATTGATCCGGCCTGGGATTTTTTTGGCTCAGAAACCCTGTATATCAAAATTATTTTCGTTGACTACCAGCTGGGGTTTGCGGTCATAGAAATGATTGGAGAGTGGAATGATGCACTCAACAATGATATTATGCAGCTGAAGAGAAACATTATCGAGCATATGGTTTCTTATGGCATCAACAAGTTTGCGTTGGTAGGAGAGAACATCATGAACTTTCACGGGAGCGATGATTGCTATTATGAAGAGTGGTTTGAGGAAGTAGAGGATGCCCGCCCGGATGAGGTCGGAGGGGGATGGATCGCTGGTATCAACTTTCAGGATTTTATTGTTGATGAAATGAAAATTTACAACATCGACAATTACATCAATATGTCAGGTAGCCTTCAAATTGAAAAGTGGCGTACCTTGCCTCCACTTCGTTTTTTTGAGCTGGTGAATGGGTTGATTACCAGAAGGCTTGCTATTTAGATACCGCCTGCTTTTCCAGCTGTTCCAGTGCTGTTGGTAGATCCATTCGATTCATCCGAGCTATTACCTCATCACTCAATTTCAAAAAGTCCTCAGCAACATCACTTTGCTCTGTAAAAGAGTACAATGACTGACGTTGTTCATTGGCTTCACTCACCCTGATTGACTCACGAATACGTTGATCTAATATGAGATTACCAAGCTCTTGTTCTGCTTCACGTACGATTTTTTGATGAAACAATGTCTGCATTCTGAATTGATTAAAGAAAATTCCAAGAATATTAAGTGGCTTTTCTTTTTCAACTTGATTCAAGTATCCAAGTAATCTTTTGAATCCTGAAACAGAAAAAGAACCAGGCGTTGCGGGAATCAAAATGCCATCGATGTTAGCAATGAAAGATTTTACCGTGACACCAAAATGGGTAGGAAAATCCAAAAGTATGATGTCGTATTGATGCCGTATAGCAGACAGCAACTTGTAGAATATGATATGTCCGAATGAAATGAATTGTGTATTCGATTCCATCTCTGTCATATAATAATCGCCCGGAATCAAATGCAGATATGGGTGAATCTCTATTGGCTCAATTCGGGGTTGTTCATTGTGAAGAATTTTTTTAGACAGGGTAAAAAGTGTTGCGGTAGATGATGGCTCGCTGCTCAGTGCCTGAGTAAGATTGGATTGAGGGTCACAATCAACAACCAACACTTTGAAGGCACGGGACCATGAGTGCGCCAGGCTAAGTGTAGTGCTGGTTTTGCCTACTCCTCCTTTAAAGTTATATACCGCTATTGTCTGGGACATACTAATGTTTAGCCAATTTCCATTCAGCAGCGGTGATTTTTAAGAATGTTAAAATAGTAAAATAATTTCTTAAAATGATGCTATTTATGAATTTTCTTCCTTGGTGATATATTCAACCTCAGCTACCTCGGAAATCAAATATTTTCTTTTTGTGTTTATTTCCTGACAGACGGCACGTGTTCTTTTCTTTTCCAATTTAATGAAGACTTTACGGTTAAATGAGAAAGCTAATCCAGGCCGGATGTCTTTTAACAAAACCTTATTATTTGGTTCATCAAATTGCTTGAGTATCTGATAAAGTACCGGATCTGAGCAACTGGAAGCTTTAGGGTTTTTAAAATATGCTTTCAGCGCACTTAAAACATTAGGATGAAAAATATCTGCATTTAACATCGGAGTGGAGACCTGTTTAAAGCACTCTTTCCATTCTTTTCCGTGAGGTTGAATTCTTCTTCCGTATTGCTTGAAAGCCATCAGGTGAGCAACTTCATGGAGGTAGGTTACTAAGAAAGCAAATGGATTTAAGTCATTATTGACAGTGATGGTGTGCCTCTCAGTCTTGCGGTTGTATCGATAGTCTCCAAGCTTGGTTTGTCTCGCTTTTTTGATTTTGAACTCAAAGCCTAATTTTTCATAGAGTTTTACGCAATAACTCACAGAATTAAGAGGAACAAATTTCTCAAACACCTTTTCTGCTGTCACAAATAGTTCTTTTTCAGAGGTTTAAGTAATTAAAAAAACCAAAGCGGTTATTTGTGATTAACTGTAAATCTTGTATTTTCACCATTCATTACCGCCATTTGTTATGATTCGTACCGTTTTATCTACTACACTTCTTGGGATTTGTGTGTTGGCTATGGCTCAATGCCCAAGCTACACCACCACAAATACGCAAAGTGGTACATGTAACGAACCTGCGGGGAATATTACTTATTCCGGGCTAGGCAATATTACATTAACTGTAAATGGAGATCTTACAATTAATGGGAATTTTACTGTTCAGGGAGAAAATCTGGTCGTCAATGGCACCCTAAACGTAACGGGGGATTTCACTTCAGGAGCAGGTTCATCCGTGACAATTGGAAACGGTGGCACCATAAATTCAAACAGTCTTGCGAGTGGGCTAGGTGCCATTTTCACTGTAGCAAATGGAGGAACACTAAACGTGGTGAATGATGCCGGGTCAGGTCTGTTTGCTGCTTTTATTGTTGAAAATGGAGGTGTAGTTGATGTGGGTGGTGATTTTACTACCGGGGGGTTGGCAAATATGGTAATGGATGGCGTTATGGATGTGGGAGGAACATTCACCAACGCTGGAGGTGGATTTATGAGTGGGTCTGGTGATCTTACGGCTGGTAACTACGTAAACAACGGTGATGACTCAGGTTTTAGTGGAAATTACAATGGAGCTCCACTACCTGTCGTACTGGTTTCATTTAGCGGTGAAATTGACGGAGGGAAAGTGGTACTGAGTTGGCTTACTTCTCAGGAAATAAATAATGAAGGATTCGAAATGCAGAGGAGTAAGGATGGAGAGAACTTCAATAAAATTGGGTTTGTCGATGGGCATGGAAATAGCAATGAAGAGCATTATTATGAGTACACGGATTGGCAACCGCTACTCGACAGATCTTACTATCGTTTCAAACAGATAGACTATGACGGCCAATTTGAGTTTAGTCCCATAGTTATGATAGATGGGAAAGGGCTTACCAGTTCCCTGGAGGTCTTCCCAAATCCGACCTCAGGAACGATTCAAATTCGTGGATCTGTTGATAATGTCCAATTATTCGATCCAAGTGGAAGATCGGTTCTTTTTCTGGACCACATCACCAGCGCTGAAGCAGAACAAATGATTTCTAGGATTTTGGAGGCATCTCCGTCCGGCACATACACTATAAGTACTCAAACAGCTGGTTCGTTTGACCGTATCAGGCTGGTTAAAAAGTAGGTCTTATTTTTTTCTGAATACCATTTTTATTGGAACACCTCTGAAATCAAAGTGTTCGCGCATCCGGTTTGTCAGATAGCGTTGGTAAGGTTCCTTGATGTACTGAGGGAAATTGCAGAAATAAGCGAATGTGGGTGTTTGTGTCGGCAGCTGGGTGATGTATTTGATCTTGATGTAATGACCTCTGACAGCAGGAGGCGGATAGTTTTCGATCTCTTTGCCCATCAGTTCGTTCAACTTAGAGGTCGGAATCCTTCTAGATCTGTTCTCATAAACCTGCAATGCCAACTCTAGGGTTTGCATGATTCGTTGCTTATTTAGCACCGAAGTGAAAATGACCGGTATGTAATTCAGCGGTCCCAATTTTTCTTCGAGAAACTTTCTGTAGGTGTCAGCGGTCTTAGAGTCTTTATCCTGCAAGTCCCACTTATTCACCATCAGGACAATTCCTTTTTTGTATTTATGAGCCAGGCCGATAATATTCATATCCTGTGATTCCAGTCCCGTTTCTGCGTCGATCATCACGATGCATATATCTGAATCCTGGATGGCCTGAACAGCTCTTAAAACAGAATAGAACTCAATGTTTTCTTTTACCCGAGATTTCTTTCTAATCCCCGCAGTATCAGTAAGAATGAAGTCTTTGCCGAATAGGTTGTACCTGGTATTAATAGCATCACGTGTGGTACCAGCTATATCTGTCACGATGCTTCGTTCTTTGCCCACCAGAGCGTTTACGAACGAGGATTTCCCAACATTAGGTCTTCCAACTATAGATATGCGCGGAACATTCTCTTTCTCAATTTCGTCTTCATCAAACCCCTTAACCACTTCGTCAAGCAGATCTCCTGTGCCTGCCCCGCTGGCAGCCGCAATAGCGAAAAGGGGTGCATCCAGACCTAGCGAATAAAACTCATTGGATGCCAATAGTTTTTCCTGATTATCAGCCTTGTTGGCAACCAGGTAGATGGGCTTGTCAATCTCTCGGATCACATTGGCAAAATCCTGATCCAGCCCATGCATGCCTGTATCACAATCAACCATAAATAGGATCGCGGTAGCTTCTTCCAGTGCCTCTTTTACTTGTGTGCGGATTGCTCCTTCAAAAATGTCATCTGATCCCTCAACGTACCCACCAGTATCGATAACCGTGAATTTTTTACCGTTCCATTCGCCATAGCCATAATGACGATCACGAGTCACTCCGGACTCATTGTCCATAATGGCCTGCTTCTTTTCGATCAGTCGATTGAAAAGAGTGGATTTCCCGACGTTGGGTCTGCCTACTATTGCTAAAACATTGGCCATCAGCGCATTTTTTTATTAAAGTGCGAAATTAAAGCAAACGGTAGCCAAACCCCTAGTTTGCCTTTCAGGATTTATGCTGCTTCGTAAAATTGTGGAAGTTCAATATCTAATAGTCACCTCTGTCCAATGAATCCATCGGTAATGCCTCCATTTGTAAGGTGTCCATGCGTAAAGAATCCATACGCAGGGAATCCAACATTCTAAGAGAATCGAGGCGAGCCAAAGAGTCCAGTCTTCGCTTACGAGCAAGCTCCAGTAATCTGGCTATTTCTTTCAGTCTCTCGATCTCCTCTTTTGCAATCTCTATAGCTTTATCAAGTACCTCATCTTTACCTGAGCGGATGCCCTCTACAGTTGGCTCAACGGTCACATCTGGAACGATTCCCTTTCGTTGTACATTACTTCCATCGGGGTAATACACGCCTATCCCGGTCATAGAAGTATACAATCGATCCAGGATGGCGAATTTGGAAACATTGCCAATAGTACCTGCGGTCTGACTACCAACAACGGTCACATCAGGTGCTGTCTGCAAGCACATGGCTGCAAATTCTGTGTTGTTTTGTGTCTCATCATCGACCAGCAGTATCACATTGCCTTTGAAATAGTCAGCATTTTGGGAACCACATTGTTGTTCACCTTCCCAAAGGAATTTCCCAGGATAACTCAAATCTGGTTTTGTGAATTTGGCAAATACAGTATCAGATGGATTTAGATATTTTGAAATAGCCCGATAGGCCCCCCTTGAGTTTTTCCGGAGATCCAAAATGATGAATTGCTGATCATTTAGTTCCTGCATCATTTGATCTACATCACCGGAAGTTACCTGGCTCAAGTCTGCATAACCTACTGAGTCAGCCACTATTGACCATTTCTCCTTCGAACCACTGGAACTGTAACTAAGGTCAGAATACTTGTACAGATTGAGGTTAGCCGTTCTGGTGGCTCCATTTCTTTCAATTGTGACTTGTGGTGACTCCTGAATGCCCATAAACAGGGTGTGATAGATCATGCGATCTTTTATTGCTTCATTGGATCCCCAGATATATTTCTTGTTGGTTTTATGGATACCGATTGCTGATCGGCCATTGATACTTTTTATAACGTCACCAACTTGTAGGTCACTGGCCTGTGCTTTTGAACGATCAATGATTTCAGTAAATACCACATGGTTTTCGATCAGATCAAATTTTGCAGGCAGGTAATTGTTGTAAGGCATTTGATCTAGCTCTGGCGTTGACAATCCGGCATGGCTATCATCTGTTTTTACGATCAATTCCAGCATGGCTAAGTGAAATGCGAGTTTGGTATCTGCCTGCAGGAATTTCGGGATCATCTCCTTCAATACATCGTCCCAGTCCTGATCTGTCAGGTGTTTGTGGGGATGAAAATACTCAACGTAATTCCAGTATCTGAAAAGAGGGAGCAGTCGTTGATTAGGCTCTTTCCATAAGAAATTGTAATCCGGGCCTTCATTTTTAGGTTCAAATTGTCCCGCCTTTCCCTGACTTATATAAAAGTGATTGCCCTGAAATCTATTTCTTTCAATGTTTTTGAAAGTCTTTCTAAACTCATCAGAAAAGCGGCGGTCCTGCGTCCAGGAGAGGTCAAAGTTTTTGAGAAAGTGATTTTCCTGGTTCACATTTTTGCAACTAGTGCATGGTGGAACCTGGCCCATGTAGTAGATCCATTTAGATATATAGTCTGAAAATTCTGAGTAAGTCTGGTATTTGGCAGTTTTCTCGATGATACTTTGCAACTTCTCGTCCCAGTTGTAAGAGCCCTTCGCTACCAAGGGATGATAGTATTTTAGAAATCCCCAGATCTTACCCACATAAAAGAGGCGATCAACTTCAGACAGTTGATTCTCATCACTATGTGCTGTAATCGGTGCGAAAGAAGTATTGACGGATAAACAAAGTGCCAACAAGAGCAGAACGAAAGGTCGCATGAGTTTTAAAGTTGATTAGTAACCAAACTTACTCAACTTTCGCTCATCTTTTCGCCAATCCTTCTCCACTTTTACGAAAGTCTCCAAGTGGATTTTCTTTCCAAAGAATGCCTCCATGTCCTTTCTGGCTTCAGTACCAACCTTTTTAATAGACTCTGCTTTTTTGCCAATGATGATGCCCTTTTGACTGTTTCGCTCTACATAGATTTCCGCTTCGATGCGAATAATCTTGTCCTCCTCTTTAAAGCTCGTCACCACTACTTCTGAGCTGTATGGGATTTCCTGCTGGTAATTGAGAAAGATTTTCTCCCTGATAATCTCTGCACAAATAAAACGTTCGCTTTTGTCTGTGAGCTCATCCTCTGGAAAGTAGGCCGGGTGAGCGGGAAGGAGCTCCAGAATTCGATTGAGTAGTTCAGCCGTGCCATGTTGCTCCAATGCTGAGATAGACATGATTTCCAGATCGGGATATAACTCTTTCCAGTAGGCAGTCTTATCAAAAGTTTGAGATCCCTTGTTTTGGTCTGTTTTATTGATCAAGAATAGAAGAGGAGCCTGTGCCCGCAGGGCCATCTCTATGAGTTGTGGGTAGTCATTTTTATCTTCCAGGGCCACCATAAAGAGTATGATATCTGCATCGTCAAGGGCAGTTTGGACATACCCCATCATTTTCTCCTGCAGTTTATAAGCAGGGTCAATTGCACCCGGAGTATCTGAAAATACGATTTGATAATTCTCTTCTGTTAGAATGCCAAACATCCGGTGACGGGTTGTTTGAGCCTTGCTACTGGTGATGGCCAATTTTTCACCCATCAGCGCGTTAAGTAATGTGGACTTGCCCACATTGGGGCGGCCAATGATATTTACAAAACCAGCTTTAAAGTCTTTCGTTTCAGTCATCAAGTCAAAAAGTCATCTAAACATCAAAGCTATGAGGATAATCTTAACCATACTAACACTCGTCATTTTTAGCCATGCCAAAGCACAGGATAAGGAAGTGGAATCTATCAAATCTCAGGCAAAGCAATTTTCAGAATACCTGATGAAGGGTGATCGAGAGCAGGTGGTGGCGATGTACACCAGTGATGCGAAAATCTTTCCTGCTGATCGTGATATTTTGGAAGGGGAGCAGCTGGCAAATTACTGGAACCCGCCAGGTGAGCGTTCCTGGGAAACATCATACCATCGTATTACTCCGGTTGAAATTAAGGTTATTGGCAATGAGGCATACGATTGGGGGTATTATGAAGGCACTTCTACCAACGGGGAGCAAACGTCTGACTGGCGGGGCAAATATGTGATCATCTGGAGAAAGGTAGAGGGAGAATGGAAGATATATCTGGATATCTGGAACAGAATAAAATTGGATGATTAAAAACTTTTGGCAATCAAATAATTATTCCTAATTTTGCCGTCCACATCGCGGGATGGAGCAGTTGGTAGCTCGTCGGGCTCATAACCCGAAGGTCGGAGGTTCGAGTCCTCCTCCCGCTACTAGAAATAAAAACCTCAGCAAAAGCTGAGGTTTTTTTGTTTGGATATGAAAGAGGACGAGAAGTTTATCCTGACGAAGGAAGGAAGTCCTCCTCCCGCTACTAAGACAAAAGCCTCAGAGAAACCTCAGGCTCTTTTATTTGATAAAAGTGTCTCGTCCTGAAATAGCGTTACACAAAAGAATGTGTAATGAAGAAATATGTAAAGCGGACTCAGAAAGACTATAGTCTAACACTCAAGCTACAAGTAGTCAAAGAGATTGAATCAGGTGAGCTATCCACGAAAGCGGCTCAGCGCAAGTATGGAATCCAAGCCAGGTCAACAGTGATGAACTGGTTGCGAAAGTATGGTAGTTTTGATTGGGAGAATCAAACACCCTCCAACATGCCTAAAACACCAGAACAGAAGGTTATGGAGCTGGAAGCAAAAGTGAAGCTGTTAGAGAAACAGAAAAAGCTTCTGGAGCATCAGGTAGCGCAAGCAGATAAGAAGTCAATCATTTTTGATATGATGATTTCACTGGCAGAGAAGGAATATTCCATTCCTATCCGAAAAAACTCTTTACCCGAACAGTCGACCTCTACAGAGAACGATACGAAGAAAGCCTGACGGCTACCTGTAGACTGTTTGGGGTAAGTAGACAGGTTTATTACCGAGCAATTCATTCAAGAAAACGTAGACAAGCTACTGCTCAGAAAGTTATTGAGATGATCAAAGAAATACGCATAAAACAGCCCAGGGTTGGTACCAGAAAACTGTACCACCTTTTGAAGGGTGAGCTGATGGAGTTAGGAGTTGGAAGAGATCGGCTCTTCAGCATCTTAAAGGCTAATCACATGCTTATTGAACCCAAAAGAGGGTATCATGTGACGACTGACTCCCATCATTGGTTCAGAAAGCACCCTAATCTCATTGAAGAAATGACTCCAGTCAGACCCGAACAAATATGGGTGTCTGATATCACTTATGTTGGCAATCGGGATTATCCTATGTATCTGGCTTTGATAACCGATGCGTATTCAAAGAAGATTGTAGGGTTCAATCTCTCCGATTCATTGAAAGCAAGAGGGGCTTTGAAAGCTCTGAAAATGGCTGTCAAACAAAGAAACTATCCTAATCAACCGTTGATCCACCACTCAGATAGAGGCTTCCAGTATTGCTGCGACCAATACCAGCAAGCTTTAAAGCAAAACAATCTGGAATGTAGTATGACCGAAAGTTATGACCCTTATGCTAATGCTGTAGCTGAACGAATCAATGGAATAATCAAGCACGAGTTCTTACTTGATTATCAATTAAGCCTGACTGATATGAATCAATTAGTCAGGGAAAGTATTAATACATACAACAGGATAAGGCCTCATTCCTCTTGTCAGATGAAAACACCAATAGAGATGCATCAACAATGTGAAATAGAAATTAAAACCTATAAAATGAAAAAGAGTAGCAGGTCAATACCTACTACTCTTTAAACTTGATTTATTTTTATCCTAAACCTGTAACGTTTATTTAGGACGGGTCAAAGTGAATGAGTGGAGGTCGGAGGTTCGTTCGGTTTTTTTATGTCTAACGCCCTGATAGCTTAAGGATTTTTCTCACAATTATTCAGCTCAGCCACACGAATACAATAATCTCGATTCGTTTATTTTAGTGGTTGCATGAGGTCATTAATCGCACCGGTATTCTTATTGTTATCACTTACACTATCAGCCCAGGATCAGATAAAAGTGGATAGCCTGATCCAGGCATATGAGGGCGCTGAGTCCCTTCCGGATCGGATCGAAACACTGATCGAAATCAGCAAGCTCTACCAGCGAGAGAGCTATCAAAAAGCCATAGAATACGGGCAGGAAGCGTATGACCTGGCATCAACCAACAACCTGAACAAATATGAAGCAGAGGCCAGCCGAAACATGGCGGTCATCTATTATGCCATGGGTGACTATAAGAGTGCCACTGAAAACTACCTGAATGCACTGAAATATTATGATATAGCGCAAGACACGGCAGGGCTGGTGGTTATAAACAACAACCTGGGTGCGATTTATGACCGGCTTCAGGATTATGAAAATGCATTGTCTTATTTCTTTGAAGCCAGCGATCTGTTGAATCGAATGCAGCCGGATGAGCGGGTCTCCCTAAGGCGAGCATCTGTTTTCAACAACATTGGGAATGTATATCAGACCAAGGGAGAGATATCTTCTGCGGCTCAATATTATGAAAAAGCACTTTCCATTGCTCAGGAAGCTGGGATAGGTCAGGTGGAAGGCATTGCGCTGAACAATCTGGGTAAATTGTATCTCATGGATATTGGCGATTATGACATGGCTATTGAATATCTAAACAAAGGTCTCGAGGTTCGAATCGCGGAAGGGGATAAAGCAGAGATTGCAAAATCATACAACGTACTTTCCAGCTACTACCTCACTGTAGGTGAATTAGAAAAGGCCAAAGAATCGGTGGAAACATCAATAGCTCTCAGTCAGGAGATCGGATCACTGGAATCTCAGATTTATTCATATTCCACTCTGGCTGATATAGAACGTGAAATGAATGATTACAAAGCTGCACTGGATGCGTTTGTACAGTATAAGCAACTCAGTGACAGTGTTCAAAATCAAAATGTAAGTAGTGAGATCACCCAGCTACGGCTGAAATATGATTTCGAAAAAGCCAAACAAGCCAGGGAACATGAAGAAAAACTATCCCGAGATCGATACATTGCTACGATCATTATTCTCGGTGTGTGTTTGTTGCTTGCTGTGTTGCTTGCTGTTATCGTTCGTTTACGATCCAGGCACGTAGAGCTTAGGAGAAAAAATCTGGTACAGGATCTTGAATTGAAAAACAAAGAGCTCACTACCAATGTGATGTACCTCATTCGTAAAAATGAGCTAATCAATGACGTAGCAGAGCGTCTGCTAAAAATCCAGCCAAAGATCTTACCAGATAACAAGAAGATTATTCAGAGCATTATCCTTGATCTGCAACGCGAAGCAGATAGCGATTCATGGCATGAGTTTGAGTTGCGGTTCAATCAGGTGCATACGGATTTTTACAACAACCTTAGAAAAATCCACCCGGATCTTACACCGGCCGAAGAAAAGCTATGTGCATTTTTGAGGCTCAATATGAGCTCAAAGGAAATAGCAGCCATCACACAGCAAAGTGTGAAGAGTGTAGAAGTGGCCAGATCGCGCCTTCGCAAGAAGCTAAACCTCACCAATACGTCCTCAAATCTCATCACCTACCTATCCAGCCTGTAATCTCTCACATTATGCCTTTTAAGGCCTTTAGAGGCTCTTCCTTGTCCTTCATGTTATGGTTTTGTTAAGGAGGTGTTTTCACCTCATAGTGGTTATTCTATGGCTATTTCTTCTGCTGGTAGTGGAATTACTGTAGTCATGTATTTCAGTTCGGGAATATATAAAACAAGATTTGTTGCGTCGGTTTTAAAGCCGAATGTTATATGGATGAAATGGAAAAAATAATAAGTGACTTCATTCTTAAGAAAAAGATGGAGAATGATGCATTTACCAAGCTTTTAAATGCCATGAAAAGTCAATTGGAAGAGGTAGAAAAGCTTAAGGGATCTTCTATGGAAGGATCCAATTCCTCAAAATCCGAGAAATGAATCTATAACTAACTAACAGCCTTATGAAAGAATTTTTACCTAACAGATTCAGTCGAATGCTATTCATGATAGCATTCACTTTGTTTGCGCTGATGGGGTCTTCACAGACATATCAGGACGGGGCAAAGAAGGGATTGATCAAAGTGAAGTTTGTGCCTACATTATCTACTTCCCTTAGTCAGATGGAAGTGAGCACAAAAAGTAGCGGGGTGCTCAAAACCGGAATGAAGTCATTCGATGCAGTAGCTCAAAAAACAAGTGCAACAAATATGTATCGATTGTTTCCTTACGACTCTAAAAATGAGCACAAACTCATCAAACACGGGTTGCACCTGTGGTATGTGATTGAAATAAACGAAGACCTGGATCCAAATCAGGCGGTCGTAGAATATGCAAATCTCAATGACATAGCCGTTGCGGAAGTGGAGCATGAAAAGATATTGATCCCATATCAGACAAGGGAGTATACTCCGCAAGCCACAACTCAATCAAGTCATCCATTCAATGATCCACTCTTACCAGATCAGTGGCACTACAACAATACCGGCCAGTCTGGTTACGAAGGTGCAGATGTGAATCTATATGAAGCCTGGGCGGAAACGACAGGATCAAGTGATATTGTGGTAGCCATTCATGATCAGGGAATGGATGTGGAACATGAAGATCTGGCGGCCAATGTTTGGGTGAATGAAGCAGAGGCAAACGGAGAACCAAATGTAGATGATGACGGGAATGGATACATCGATGACATCAATGGATACAATTTTGAGAAAAATAAAGGAGCGGTTGATCCGCAGTATCACGGTACACACGTAGCGGGTACAATTGCAGCTGTCAATAACAACGGCATTGGTGTATCAGGTGTAGCCGGAGGAGATGGTAGCGGAAACGGTGTGAAAGTGATGTCTCTTCAGATACTTGGTGGAGCTGCCATTGAAAAGTCATATGTCTATGCCGCAAACAATGGAGCAGTAATCTCTCAAAACAGTTGGGGATATTCTTCCCCGGGTTATGTAGATCAGTCAGTGCTGGATGCGATTGATTACTTCGTTGAAGAAGCCGGTGATTTCGAAGGCAGCCCGATGAAAGGCGGGATTGTGATTTTTGCAGCAGGAAACAGCAACCATGATGGTGAATGGTATCCGGGATACTTCCCAAATACCATGGCAGTGGCTTCAATTGGTCCTGACGGTAAAAAGGCTTCTTACTCAAACTATGGAGACTGGATTGAACTTTCAGCACCGGGAGGGGATGTAATGCTGGGTGGAACCAGCGGTGTATTGAGCACGATACCTGATGGAGGATACGCCTATCTGGATGGTACATCGATGGCTTGTCCGCATGTGTCTGGTATTGCAGCCCTGGCATTGGCAAATCGCACCCACCAGCTAACCAATGACGAGTTGTGGAATAAGCTGATGACAGGAACAACTGATGTTTATGGCGTGAATGAATCCTACCTGGGTAAACTTGGAACGGGTGCCATTGATGCATTCCTTTCTATTCAAAATGATGGAGAAATAGCTCCTGAACAAATCACCGATCTTGAAGTGACAGGTCTGGCGCAGGAGTTTGCTACACTGGTTTGGACGGTTCCATCCGACGAAGATGATGATCAGCCATATACATTTGAATTGTATCATCATACAGAACCAATCACTGCAAACAATCTGGTTCATGCAACTAAGACAGTCATTTCTAACGAACATACAGCTGGTAATACTTTTTCTTATGAGTTGTCCAATCTATTAGGTCTTACCACGTATCACTTTGTTCTCACTGCAACTGACCGATGGGGAAATACTTCAGTTCTTTCCAATCAAGTCTCAGGAACTACTAACGAAGGGCCATCCATTGCCGTAGATGAAGGAAGTGAGTCTATCACATTATCCATCGATGCATCTGTAGCCTCAACAACAGATCATGAAATAACCATTCTAAACGAAGCAGCAGGTGTATTGAGATGGGATCATTTCATGCGCCATAAGAACACATCGCTGGCTTACAGTACGTCTGGCATAAATTATCCAGTCGTCACCAAGAGTAAGTCGAATGGTGAGATTCGGGTGAGTAAGACAGAGGCTCATGATAACCAGGATAAGCTGCGCAGTAATGAGCCGGTGGCCACAGCATATACTTCAATTGAGAAATCATATGCAGCATATGCAACCAATATCATTGGAGAAACTGACCTGGAGCTAACCAACTCTGCGGCAGCAAAATTCTATGTGAGTGAAACTTCAGGATTTAATCTGACTCAGGCCCGTATGTACCTAAAGCATGATCCTGAACTGGGGTCTGTGGTAATGGAAGTATACAAAGGAAGTGAGCCTACAAAAGAAAACCTGGTTTATGCGCAAGAGCATAGCAACTGGAGTGCGAATGAAAGCTGGGCATACATTACCCTGGAAGAGCAGCTCTATTTTGAGGAAGGGGAGACTTTCTGGCTGGCGTTTCATGTGCCTGCCGGCAACCTGTTTCCACTAGGAATTGGTTATGAAAATGACCCTGCATATTCCACTTATTGCTACATGTCTTTTGATATGGGTGGTACCTGGGCACCATTAGAAGACATGGTTAACAGCAAAGATTTTGCGTGGGCTATCTCAGCCGATAGCTACAACCCGCATCTTGGCACGTATTTGTCCTTGAATCCTGGTTCAGGAGATGTAGAAGGCTTTGGTGAAACCACTACTACATTAACTGCCGATGGAGCTGCACTAGTCAATGGATCTTACAGTGCAAACCTGGTATTGGCATCTAATGATGCAGCCAATCAGGAATTTAGAATACCGGTAAACCTCACTGTAAGCGGGCATACACCAGACATCAACCACATTGATATTGCTGATTATGGTAGTGTATTTGTAGGGGCAGAAAAGACGCTTGAGTTGGCATTAGACAATGTTGGGTACGGGAATTTCAATAGTCCTACATTCAATATTGATAATCCACAATTTACTATTGATGGCAACTCGCCATGGCAAATTAAAGCGAGAGAAGAAGCAGTGCTGAAAGTAAAGTTTGCTCCTGAAGGACCGGGAAATGCTAACGGTATCCTTGAAATTTCAAATGGAGAGCAAACTTATCAGGTGTCCTTGTTTGGGGTAGGAGCAGCCACTTCTGAGCTAACGCTAACACCTGAAAGTCAGTCCGTTGATGATCTTACGATTGGTGATATAGTAAACGCTCAGATAACTGTTGAAAATACCGGTGAATACCCACTTAAATATTTTATTCCAGGGTATGACGAGCAGGGAATCAGTGATGACTGGCCTACGGAATATCATAGCTATGGATACGAAAGACGAACCAGCTATGTGGAGGATTCCAATCCAATCACGTATGATTTCTATGATATATCTGGTACGGGTATAGATATTACCGATCCATTAAGAGACGATGGAGCTTACGCTTCTATTGACATGGGATTCGACTTTCCTTACTACGGACAGTCAATGAATACACTATACGTAGCTCAAAAAGGATTTACCACATTTGACAATAGTGTACGTCCGGTAAATACCCCTTCGCTAAACAACACCTATTCTCCGGGAGGTTACATTTCCCCTTTAGGTACGTTCATTGACCTGTCAGCTCAGGGGGCTATTTATTATCTGGTAGAGGCTGATCGTGTCATTGTACAGTGGGATAATGTAACAGACGGGTATTCTGGAAATATCACAGCCCAGATGGTACTGTTTACCGATGGAAACATTCGGTTCTATTATGACGAAATGGGATTCGATTCCTGGTCTCAGCGATATTTAAATATCCTCATTGAAAGCATAAATAAGACGGATGGTATCCAAGTCCAGAACTATGAGACGAATGTTGAATTGTATGATGGATTAGCACTCGGATTCGACTATCCGGGACCTAATATCATAACAGCAGTAACCAATGGTTCAGGAATTCTTTCACCGGGAGCATCTGCCATCGTAGATGTGGAACTTGCCACAGAGACACTTGTGGAAGGAACAACAAATCGTTACATCAATTTCATCAGTAATGATCCGGAGAATGCTCAAACAAGTGCATTGGTAGAGCTGAATATCACTTCCGGTGGAACTGCCGTTCCGGTGGTTTCCACTGAGAGTATAGATTTTGGAAATGTATTTCAGGGGGCCGAAGAGATTGTACCATTCACGATCAAAAACACAGGAACTGCCGATGTGGATATTAGCAGTATCGTTCTGGACAATGATTTATTTGTATTGACAGGAAATCATCCGGTATCGATTCGCCCGGGATTGTACGAAAAGTATGAAGTACAGATCCCAACCAGCTCTGTTACACCACTAGCTGACCTAATAACTATCAACTATGGGGATGGATCTAGCAATACCATAGACCTTGCAGGAAATGTGATTGACCCACCGGCGATCAATGTGGATCTGTCTACTTTAACTCATACACTGGCTTATGGAGAGACTAGCACGCATCCTATTACCATTGAAAACACAGGACTAGCTCCTTTGGAAGTAACTCCTTCAGGCAATCAATGGTTGACTTTCCAGACGGAGCAAGCACCGGTAAACGTGTCTTATACATACGAGAAATTCAACGATGGCTCTGTTTATCAGTGGATTGATATCAGAGAGACAGGGAGCAAATTGCCTTTTGCAAATGATATTTTTGATCCAAATGATTTCTGGAAGGATCTGACTTTACCATTCCCTATTACAGTATATGGTGAGGAGTATACCGATATCAAGGTGGGTGAGAATGGAGTTATCTCTTTGGAGGAAGATCCGGATGTAATGTTCTTCAATGATCCCCTTCCAACAGCAAATTATGACGGAACTTATATTATGCCATACTGGACGTTTGGTGGGTTTGATACCTACACGTTCCCAGAGGAAGAAGTAGGAATCTTTTATGAGTTCTTTGATGAAAAGATCATCATCACCTGGAGTTATTTGGTGAACAACTTTGGAGGAATGGGTGATCCGATATCAGCACAGGTGATCATGTATGACAATGGAACTATGAAATTCCAATACAAGGTAGAGGAGTTTGGGAGCGATCTTACATCACAATTCACAGCTGTAGGAATTCAGGAAAATGGAAGTAACGGAATAGGTATTTCCAATCAGAATAGCCTTGATCATGGAGATGGTTTAGCGTTCGTGCTGACTCCTACCAATACTTATGAGATTGACCCTGGCTCTACCATGAGTGCAGACATTCTCTTGGATGCGCAAAATATTTATGGTGGCACATACAACGAGTCTTTGATGATAGAGACCAACGTACCTTCTTCGGAATCACTGGAGAAACCGGTAGAGTTAACAGTAACTGGTGAGGCTGTTTTGGTAACTGATGAAACAGTTGATTTCGGAGAAAAGGTACTTGCATTCGAATGGGGATCTCCGGTGCAGAATTACATGGATATAAATATTTCCAATGATGGTTCCGCACCTCTTGACATCAGCTGGATAAACATGCTGGATGGAACTCAAGGCTTTAGTCTTCAAATTTACACCTGGGTAGATGGATGGTTCGGTCCGGAATTGCGCTGGGCAGACATAACTGAACTGTATTCACCATGGGCGTTTGAGACGCCTGTGTTCACACTTAATCCTAATGAAAGCCTGGAAGCTCGTGCAGTATTTGGTCCTGCAGCAGCTGGTGATTTCACAGATGATCTTGTTCTAACAACAAGTCTTGGGGAAAGAACCGTGACCATGAACGGAACTGGTTTCGAGCCTCCGGTATTCGAAGCTGTAACTGACCCTATCGATGTGGTGATGAACGAGAAAACAGAAACGGCAAATAGAAGTATTGCCATAAATAATCTTAACGGTGGATCTGAGCTGGAATATGAAGTTAGTATTGATTTTGGGCGCTCTTCTTCTCAGGCGTCCAGAAGCAGAGCAGCTTCTGTTTCCAGTTCTCAGGTTCATATTTCTTCAATCGCTGCTAAATCGAGCAAGAGAGGAAGAAGTACAGCCACAAATACTGGATATAATCGCACTATTTCTCACACGGAAAGCACCACTCCTGACACATATGTTGGAACGGGGGGAGCCGCTCCATTCTCTGTAGCAACTAAATACAATGCAGGAGAAGACGGGTTTAATATTTCACATGTTGAGACATGGTTTAGAGCGGAGGCTTTGACAGAAGGATCGATTGAGGTAGAGGTACTTGCAGGTGGATCTTCTATTTCGGATGCTGTTTTATTAACAGCTGGTACGTTAAATTTTACAGCTTCTGGTGACGATGAAGTTGGTGATTGGTATCAGATTGAGCTGAATGAATCTGAGGCTGTTTACCCTAATGAAGATTTCTATGTGGTGGTGACTTTACCACTCGGCGTAGAATATCCCCAAGGTACGATCACTAATTCTGAAACTGTACCAAACAGATACTACTATTACAGTGAAGGCGTTTGGTATGACATTCAAACAGTGGATGGTTTTGCGACAAATGGATGGTTGATGTTCGCAGCAGAAGAGGAAGCTGGAAATTCATCATGGTTGACCATTTCAGGGGAAACTTCAGGAACGTTAGCTGTAGGTGAGGAAGGCACGATAAACATATCCATTGAAGGTGGCTATGCGAAAAGAGGGGATCAGGTTGCTAACGTTGTGATTACAACAAACGATAGTAACAATCCAGCAGTGTCTGTCCCTGTCACACTACATATGAATGATGCACCGTATTTCTCAGAAGTTCCGGAAATGGTGGTGGTTTCAGAAAATGAGACTGAAACAGTTATTCTTGAGGTGGAGGATATGGAAGGTCATGATTTTGATGTTGATTCTGTAGACGAATACAATGGAGTCACTTATGCACTTGAAGGGGGTGAGCTAACCATTGAGTTAGCTCCTGATTTTGGTGATGAAGGAAGCTACACATATTCTTTTATTGCCACTGATGAATATGATGCTGAAAGGGAAGTCTCGCTTTCGGTTCAGGTACTTCATACAAACAGAGCTCCTCAGTATATCGGTTCAGGAATTGATAACGTGATGGTCGGGGAAACATATGAATATGAAATAACTGATTTATTTAGCGATCCGGACAATGATGAGTTTACATTTTCGGTGAGTAGTAATGACTCGGAAGTAGCAGATGTATATTCTTCAGAGGGTAAGTTTTTGGTACTTCCAAAAGCAGCAGGTTCAGCAGTTATTGACTTTGTGGTAACAGATGAGCTGGGAGCGAGTAGCGAGTGGTCAGTTGATCTTACTGTAGAGGTTATTTCAGGGTTAGGCGATGAGATTCAATTCGAAGCTTATCCAAACCCAACGACATCTTCTATCAGAGTAAGGATGCCTGATAATAATGCAGAAACGTTCGATATCAGAATTTTTAACTTAACTGGAGTGACCACAATTGTTCGTAAGGAGATTACTCCGAATCAGGAAGTAGAATTAGATCTCAGTGAATTGATACCAGGAATCTATATGATGGAAGTGAAGACTGAATCAGGAAAATTCGTTAAGCGAATCGTTAAAAAATAGTTCATAGGTAATAATGGATAACTAAGGAAGGCAAGACTAAGGTGGTTTTGTCATGGCAGCCCCCAGGGGGCTGCCTTTTTGTGTTTAAACTTCAAGATTAGAAACATTATCATTTGATAAAATTAACATTGATGTCAGTTCGTCTAATTATATAGACATTTCAACCTTTAGATTAAATATTATCATTTGATAAAATTAGATTTACCGCTGATTAACCGAATAGAGAAAAGGAATTTTATGGTAGTTGAAAGGTCATTGGATCTCGAGATCAATGAGCAACATGGTATATGTATGCTGAAAGGCTGGTCTGTTGGATATGAACGTGCTTCCCACTACGAAGAAATGCTATCATTTATCGAGACCCACCTAGAAGAAAACGATAGACTGACCGCCTATTTCGGTCTGGATTTTTTTGATAAGGCATCTCTCAAGTACCTCTTCAAAATCATAAACCTGCTGAATGAAAAACATCAAAAAGGGAAAAAAGTAAACATAAAATGGAGTTGGCGCATGTCCTCGAGTTTAATGAAACTTTCGGGCGAGGATTTTAAAGAACTCAGTGATTTTCCTTTTGAGATTTTTGAGGAGTAATACCCCTCCGAACAAATAAGTCTTGGTTCACTATGCCATGTGACTTTTTCCCACTCTATCGTCATAAGCTATATCATACATATATATGGCAGGAAGATCCTATACCTACTCAGCCTATCTCGTGGCAGATAAAATCGACTTGGCTTCTTATCGGAAAGAATACCCAAACAAGATTATTTCAGCAAGTTCCTCAGAACTATACTATCTGCTAGCAGAAGATCAATTCATGTTCATTTTAAACTATGGCGTGGTGGTCTTTTCCAATATGAAGCAAGGAGACATGCAGTGGGAGATAAATCGTATAATTACCTATAGCAGCCATGCAAAGCATTCCCCGGTTGAGGATGATCTGAAAGTGGAGTATACGGACGAAAAGCAGATACTGATTGGATTCAATGAGATAAAAATTGGTCAGTTTGATCACAATGTGAATAAAATGGTGATGATGAACCTGGCCCAAACAGTGGCCATTGATCATTACTCTATTCTGGGTGAGCAAATTTTAAGTAGCATCAATACTCATACTGACCTGATGCGAAGGAAAGGGAGGGTTCTCCTCAGCAAGCGCAAGGCTTTGCAGTTTATTGGAACAACTCTGTCTGCGAAAAATACTATTGCACAACACCTTTACATTATGGATAGTCCCGATGTAGCCTGGGAGAATGAGTTTTTGGATCAGCTGCACAAACAGCTGGTGAAGCATTTTGAGCTGGCTTCAAGATACAAGGCATTAGAAACCACTTTGCAAATCGTGGGAGACAATCTGGATGTATACCTTTCATACAACAACCACAGAGAAAGCAGTCGCCTGGAATGGATCATTATCATTTTGATTGTGATTGAGGTGATTGATACCTTGCTCTCCAAGGTAATTTGATCACCAACGTCACCTCGAACTAATTCCCCTTTAATAAAGGGGGGCTAGGGGGTTGTTATTTCCTTTGTCAAAGAATGATATTTAGATCACCTCGATATCACACCTAAATTCATATCCGAAGCAATCCGTTTGATTTTTAATTCATGAATCTGCTTCTGAATCTCATTGATCCGTTTCATTGACTCATCTCTCAGTCTAGGATTGTTCCGCACACTTTCAGATTGCAGATTGGCTAACACAATATCCATCTCATTGATGAGCAATTGGATTTGATCATAATAAGGGGTCTTTGATTTCATTTTATCTATTCCTTATCGTTCTGACGAGAAATAGTTGAAAAGTCACACGTGCACTATTTCATTTTGAGTTGCTCTCCGTACAGTTTGTTGATGGTCTCTTTGGCCCTTTTTAGTCGCATTTTAACTGCGCTTTCTGAAAGTCCGAGCGATCGCTGTATATCCTGAATGGAGTGCTTCTCCTTGTATTTGAGAAGTAAAATCATTTTCCCTTCAGGTGTCATCTGCTCCAGCAGATTTTCCAATATTTCTATGGTTTTTTCTTCGGGTATTTCTTCGTCATGATCAACCAGCTCAAAGACTTCATCGGCCAGCTTTTCGGAGATCACCTCATGGGTACTTTTCTTTTTTGATCTTAAGTAATCAATGCAGATATGATAGATGATACTGTAAAGCCAGGTAGTCAATTTCGCTTCTTCCCGAAATTTAGCTAGCTGAGTAAAAACCTTTATTAATACCTCCTGGGTCAGATCTGCTGCAGCATCCTTGTCTTTCACATATGAGTGACACTTACTGAAAATGTACTTTTCGTATCGCTCTACAAAAACTGAAAAGTAACGATGATCACCACTTTTCATTCGAAGAACAAGCTCTTCATCACTCAATTTCTCAGCAGGATTACTCATAAAAAGTATGTGACTTATTGCAAATACAGCGTCCAAGATAGAAAAGAATGCTACGGATGCTTTTGCAAGACGAAAGAAAATACATCAAAATTTTACCTCAACCTACAGATGTGAGTTGCGGACCTACCTGCTTGCATGCAGTGTACAACTATTATGGAGATCAATTGGATCTTAATAAGGTCATTGATGAAGTAACACAGGTAAATGGGGGAGGAACGCTTGCGGTAATGCTGGCCAATCACGCCCTGGCTCGCGGATATCAAACCAAGATATATACCTACAACCTACATGTATTTGACCCAACCTGGTTTCAGCAGGAGGTTGATATTGTTGAAAAACTGAAAGAGCAATCACGACACAAAAAGTCGAACAAGTTAAAGCAGGCAACAAAAGCGTATTTGAAATACCTGCAGTCTGGTGGGAAGATGTTTTTCGAGGAATTGACTCCAGATTTAATAAAAGGTTTTTTGAAGAAGCGCACACCAATTCTTACGGGATTAAGTGCTACATATCTGTATCAAAGCGCCAGAGAAATCGGAGACATCAATATTTATCACGATACTAAAGGAGAACCGAGTGGTCACTTCGTGGTTTTGTGTGACTATGATGAGATCAATGATAAAGTATTGATTGCTGACCCTTTAGACCCCAACCCGATCAGTGATACTAATCAATACTATGCAGTAGATACCCAGCGAGTAGTCAATGCGATCCTGCTGGGAATTGTAACCTATGATGCCAATCTTTTAATAATCGAGCCCTGATATGCAGCGATTAATTATAACTGAGAACCCTGAAAATTGGAAAATTAATGTAGAGGGAGTTCAGCTTGTAAGCCCGTCAGCCTATATTAACAGCGAGGAATATGCGCGGCAAAAAAGCATTAAGGTAATTAACCTGTGTAAGAGTTATCAGTATCAGTCAGAGGGCTATTACATCTCATTGTTGGCAGAGGCCAGGGGACACAAGTCACTGCCAGTTACCTCAACTTTAATGGATTTTAAGTTGCCCAATCTTGCACGTGAGGATGCGCAGGATTTTGATCAGTTGATTCAGGATGAGCTAGAGGAGTTGAGAACAGAGAGCAAGCTTGAATTCAATATTTATTTTGGCTCAAGCTCTCACCCCTCACTGACAAAGGTGAGTCAGTTGCTTTTTAACCTGTTTCAGATGCCAATACTAAAAGCCATTTTCTCGAAAAAAGACAAGTGGCAGCTTCACTCACTCAAACCAGTTAATACAAAGGACTTGGATGATCAGGAAAAAGAAGCACTTACTAATGCATTGACACTATTTTTAGAAGGGAAGAAAATCGTTCGTAAAAATTATCAGCGAAAAAAATACGACCTGGCTATTTTGGTAAACCCGGATGATCCAAACCCTCCTTCAGATGCGAAAGCCTTACAGAAATTTGTAAAGGCTGCAGATAGGGTAGGATTTAGCACAGAATTTATCACACGAGCAGATTATGGCAAGCTCACCCAGTTTGATGCACTTTTTATCCGGGAGACAACCAATGTAAATCACCATACCTTCCGATTTGCTCGCAGGGCAGAGTATGAAGGATTGGCAGTGATCGATGATCCAAACTCCATATTGAAATGTACCAATAAAGTGTATCTAAATGAGCTTTTGGCTGCCAATAATATTCCCACCCCAAAATCTGTGATCATTCAAAAAAACAATCATGCAGAGTTAAAAATGGAATTTCCATACGTATTAAAGCAACCGGATGGGGCATTTTCAAAAGGGGTTAAAAAAGTAAAAGATAAAGCAGAGCAAAACTCTCTGTTAAAGGAGTTTTTTCAGCATACAGACCTGATGATAGCACAGGAATTTATGCCCACTACCTTCGATTGGAGGGTGGGTGTTCTTGGTGGGGAGGTGATCTATGTGTGTAAATATTACATGGCAAAAAATCACTGGCAGATTATTGACTGGAAATCTACAAATAAAGACCGACTGGGCGATAGCGAAACGATCCCCGTTCATATGGCGCCAAAGAACCTAATTTCCATTACACTGAAGGCCACCAAGCTCATAGGACACGGATTGTATGGAGTGGATGTAAAAGAAGTAGGCGGAAAATTCTACATCGTAGAGATTAATGACAATCCAAGTATTGAATCAGGAATAGAAGATGAGGTGGATAAGATGGATCTATACATTAAAATCATGAACCATCTAATGAAAATCGTTCAATCGAATTAGTTATGAGTAAAAGATTACACCTGTTCCAAGGGTTTGGGATAGAATTAGAATACATGATAGTAGATAGGGATACCCTCGATGTAAAACCTATCTCTGATGAGCTTTTAAAAGAGGCCTTGGGAAATTATGGAGAGGAATACGATAATGGCTCGGTCAGCTGGTCTAATGAACTAGTGCTTCATGTTTTGGAGCTCAAATGCAGCTCTCCAACTCCTGATCTGATTCAACTCGAGTATGATCTTCATCAGAACATCATAGAGGTAAATGAACGCCTAAAAAAGTTCAATGCTCGGCTCATGCCAACAGCAGCGCACCCATGGATGGATCCTAAAAAGGAAACATTCCTGTGGCCACATGGAAATTCTGAGATATATGAAAAATATAACCAGCTATTTGATTGCCAGGGACATGGTTGGTCCAACCTGCAAAGCACCCATTTGAATTTACCTTTTTATGATGATGAGGAGTTCGCCAAGCTTCATACAGCTGCCAGGTTAATTCTCCCTATTATCCCTGGCCTAACTGCCAGTTCGCCAATTCTTGGTGGTGTTTATACCGACTATCATGACCGCAGAATGGTCTACTACAAAAACAATCAGAGGAGGTTTGATAGTATTACCGGGAAGGTGGTTCCAGAGGGGGTCACCTCTCGGCATCAATATCAAAAGCAGATCTATGAGCGCATTGCTAAACAGATAAAGCCTTATGATCCGGAGAATATATTGGATCCGGTTTGGGTTAATTCCCGGGGAATCATTGCTCGATTTGACAGAGGGTCTATCGAGATTAGAATTGTAGATATACAGGAAAGCCCAAAAGCCGACCTGGCTATTCTTGCATTGATCATCCACACAATCAGACTTTTTGTTGAGGGTAAACTAACGGATTATCATGTACAGCATGAGGTGGAGGTAGAGCCGCTTTACGCGCTTCTTAAAAAGTGCATAAAAAAAAGTAGTGATGCAATCATTGATGATAAAAACTATTTGAAAGCACTGGGAATGGATCAAGAGAAAGTTTCTGTCATAGAAATCTGGAAGCATTTTTCGGATTTGAGTTTGAAGCATTATCCAGAGAGAATGAAACATTGGGTGAACCCACTCAATCAAATTTTTGAACACGGATCACTAGCCAAACGAATCCTGAATGTAACCAATGGTCAATATACCAGGGAGAACTTAAAATTGATCTATCAGGAGCTCAGTCAGAACCTGGAGGAGAATAAAATCTTTGAGCCATGCGACACGTCCATACCTTTATAACCTGTGAGCATGCGGGAAATCAAATCCCCAAGCCATATGAACACCTCTTTCATGACAAGCAAGTATTGTCTACCCACAGAGGTATCGATTTGGGTGCCCACGCATTTGCAAAGCAGCTTTCAGATGGACTAAGGATAAAATTATTTGAAACCCACATTAGTCGGTTATTAGTGGATTGTAATCGTAGTGTTAATAACCCACAGGTATTTTCGGAGTTTGCAAGCCCACTAAAATCAGCTGAAAAAAACATGGTATTGCAGAAATACTACTACCACTACAGGAACGCGGTTGAGAGTTATATCCGTCAGCAATTGTTAAAAAAACCAGTGCTTCATATTTCCATGCATACATTCACACCTGTATGGGAAGGGGTGGAACGAAAAATAGATGTGGCATTGCTTTTTGATGAGAATCGTGCACTTGAAAATGACTTATGCATCAGTTGGTTCAGAAAGCTGAAAGAGGAACTGCCAGATTTTGATGTCCTCACAAACGTACCATATAAAGGGGCTGATGATGGCTTTACCACCTATTTGCGAGAAAAATTTCCAAGCCAGGGCTATATGGGAGTAGAAATAGAAATCAACCAAAAATGGGCAGATACCCAACAAGGTGAAAAATTCGTTTCTGCATTGCAGTCTACGTTAGAAAAGACATTGGAAAAACAATTAGAAACAATCCAATGAAAATAGATAAAACGATATTAATTGATGAGTGTCTGGAACTAATTGCCCTACACAAAAACCAGCACTGTGAGCAAAAAGAGGACGAATCCGATCTCCAGTGGTATCAAAGAATCCACGCATTATTGAATGATATTAAAGAAGAACCAGATAGAAATTCAGCGAAGGACAGGTCTGCGGTGTTGTTGAAAGCGATTGATGAATTAATCGCTGATGAGTCATAAAAATTTCCTTAAAAAGTATGTGACCTTTTAAGGGGTTATCGTCATAAATATGTGATTAGGTAGGTGATAAACACCGGCAACTTCGAAAGAAATTCCTCGTGTTGCCGGTTCACTTCTTCCTACCGATTACTAATTGATATTAGAAAAATGAAATTAAAATTGATAGCTATTTCCTTGCTGGTGATAGCTGGGTGTAGCAAAACACAACAAGAGACTCAGACAGAAGAACTGAGCAAGATTGACTCACTACAGCAGGTAGTGAATGAGCACCAGTATACGGTGGCTTTGTTAAATCAGGTAGGATTATATCTTGATTCAATTGATGCCAACAGAAAGATGATCACCGTGGATTTAGAGACCGGGCTGGATGAGCAGGATTACATTCAGCGGATGAAAAGCCTGGATGAATACACTCGAAAAGCAGAATGGACGATTGCAGAGCTTGAAAAAACCAGAAGCGCTTACGCTTCACAGGTAAAAAGGCTAAAGAAACAAATAAGTGATCAGGAAGGTCAGATTGCCATTCTCCAATTAAGCGTAGAGGAGTATAAAGTGAAAAACGTCAGGCTGACAGATGATCTTACACTTACAAAAGAGCAATTAATTGAAACACAGGTTGCATTAGAATTTAACGAAAGCACACTGATTGACTCAGAGGAGCGAGTTACAGAATTGGCTGAGAAATTAAGCTTGACAGAAGCTGAGACAATGTATGCCAAGGGGGAAGGACTGGAGCTTATGGCAGAAAAAATTGAGTTTGCTCCAAAGAAGAGAAAACAAACACTTGAGCAGTCTTTGGCTTATTATAAGAAAGCGATAGAGCTTGGACATGTGCCTGCCAGAACCAGAGCGGAGAATGTTCAAAAACTCTTAAAATAACACCGATTGAAGTTGGACGATGAGTGAAAAAAGAGGGGGTATAAATGCCTCCTTTTTTTGTGACCTTTTCAAGGCAATACGTCTAATAGTAAAACAACATTATGCCCAGAGTAATACTTTTACTAGCTGCCATATTTTCCCTGGTGTTTTTCGGATTTTTGATTCATAGTGAAAAAAACAGGCAGGATGAATCAGAGGAAAGTGATGAAGTAGGCTAGGTCAATTCCTAACAAAAACCTTATCGCTTTCAGGATGGTGGGTTTGGTAAAGATGGTAGTTGATACCATCTTTTAATCCCACATCGGGAACAATGATACTTTTGGCTTTTGCTGCTTGCATGACAGCCACATAAATATCTGATGCAGGTATGATTACATCTGCTCGATCCGGGTTTAGCTGAAGTTTATTTAGACGATCATCAAGAGAAAGGTTCTTCAGAACGTCCTGGGTACGCATTAAAGTATTCAGCGACATTTTACGTGTCTTTTTTTCGGGATTTGAGAGCTCAAAAAGTTTGTTGATGTTGCCCCCTGTTCCTACCGCAGTGATTTTCTCTCCTTTCTTAAAGGCATGTTGAGAGACCCATCGTCTCATTTCCTCCCATGCTTCAGGAGTATCCCTTCCTTCTAAAGTTCGCACAGAACCAATCTTAAAAGAATGAGCAAAGACTTTCTCATGCTTTTCATAAATGTTCAGCTCAGTACTACCGCCCCCAACGTCAATGTGGATGTAATGTCCATCATCCAGTCCTTGCAATATGACTTTATTTATCATCTCAGCTTCTTGCTCTCCTGAAATGATTTCAATATCCAGATCTAACTTTTCTTTGACTTTATCTACTATTTCTCTGCCATTTTCAGACTCACGCATTGCGGAGGTGGCGCATCCGAAATAACCATTTACTTCATACAAGTCGATTAGATTTTTATAGGCGGTCATCAGCTTAAAAAATCGCTCCTCATTGAACTCACTAATACGTCCCTCGGAGAATACATCGTGACCTAATCGGAGAGGAAATCGTACATACTCGAGCTTCTTGAAAGTGATCACGGTTTCATACTCTATTACTTTGGTTATTTGCAGTCTCACCGCATTTGAGCCGATATCTATCGCCGCTAATTTCATAGTTGCCTAAAGGTAATACGTGAATATTTGTGAGGAATTAAATTCTGATATATTTGCAATACTTATCAAGAAAGACCGAGGGACTGGGCCCGATGACGTCTTAGCAACCTGATCGCCAGCGTGTGGTTTTCGGTGCTACTTCCCATCCTGCAGTTGCGGGAGAGATGAGTCGAATCCAATCGGAACTTTCTCTGGTAAGTAAACTTTAAACCGGAGAATGAAAAAACTTAGAGAGCTTTTACAAAAGAAAATCCTCGTACTCGATGGAGCCATGGGCACAATGATTCAGCGGCATAAGCTGGAAGAAGCAGACTTTAGAAATGAAGCTTTAAAAAATCATCCTAAGTCCCTCAAGGGCAATAATGATCTTCTTTCAATTACCAGCCCGGATATTATTAAGGAGATCCATGCTCAATACTTTGAAGCCGGAGCAGATATCGCTGAAACCAATACTTTTTCAAGTACAACAATAGCCCAGGCAGATTACGGACTTGAGGATTTAGCATATGAACTAAACTTTCAATCTGCGAGAATTGCCAAGGAGGTAGCAAAGGAATTTACAGAAAATGAACCGTATAAACCGAGATTTGTGGCTGGCTCTATGGGTCCTACAAACCGTACAGCCTCTCTTTCTCCTGATGTTAATGACCCTGGCTTTAGAGCCATCACTTTTGAAGAGTTGCGAGTAGCTTATAAGCAGCAAGCTGAGGCATTGTTGGACGGTGGGGTAGATATGCTTTTGGTGGAGACTGTTTTTGATACACTCAATGCGAAAGCAGCACTTTTTGCAATAGATGAAATTAAAGAAGAAAGAAGTCTTGACATCCCTGTTATGGTATCTGGAACTATAACGGATGCATCCGGGCGTACACTTTCCGGACAAACAACTGAAGCTTTTTTAATCTCCGTCCAGCACATGGATTTGATGAGCGTAGGATTGAATTGTGCACTAGGAGCAGCTCAGCTCAGACCGTACTTGAAAGTGCTTGCGGATAAGTCTGATTTTTTTGTAAGTGCCCACCCGAACGCTGGACTACCCAATGAATTTGGACAATACGATGAAACGCCTGAGATGATGGCAGGTCAAATAAAGGAGTTCCTGGACGAAGGGTTGGTAAATATCATTGGTGGATGCTGTGGCACTACACCGGAGCATGTAGCAGCGATAGCCAAGCTTGCGCAAGGCTACAGTCCACGGCAATTAGTCCATAGTCAACAGTTATTCGCAAGTGGTACAGAAAGGAATTACGATGAGTGAGTCAACAGCAAATCAGTCGACAGTCGACGGACAGCCGTTGACTCAAGTAATGAAGCCATTGATTCTATCTGGTCTGGAGCCACTCAAAATTACCAAACACACCAACTTCGTGAACGTTGGTGAACGTACAAATGTGACCGGGTCTAAACGGTTTGCTCGTTTGATAGCAGAAGACAAGTATGATGTTGCACTTGAAGTTGCATTGGATCAGGTAAGGGGAGGTGCACAGATCCTGGATGTGAACATGGATGAGGGAATGCTTGATGGTAAAAAGGCCATGGTCAAATTCCTAAACCTAATCGCCTCTGAACCAGAAATTGCAAGAATCCCAATCATGATCGATTCTTCAAAATGGGAGATCATTGAAGCGGGACTGAAATGCATTCAGGGGAAGGGTGTTGTCAATTCAATCAGCTTAAAAGGAGGCGAGGAAGAGTTCATTGATCAAGCTAAAAAAGTGAAACGATACGGCGCAGCTGTCATTGTGATGGCATTTGATGAGAAAGGACAGGCAGATACCTTTGAGAGGAGAATTGAAATATGTGAGAGAAGCTACCGGATTTTAGTTGATCAGGTACACTACCCACCACAGGACATCATTTTCGATCCAAATATTTTTCCTGTTGCGACTGGAATAGCTGAACATAACAATAATGCGGTAGACTTCTTCAGAGCCACAGATTGGATTAAGGGGAACCTTACCGGAGCTAAGGTAAGTGGTGGGGTCAGTAATGTTTCGTTTTCATTTCGAGGCAATAATGTGGTGCGAGAGGCCATGCATTCTGCTTTTCTGTATCATGGGATAAAGGCTGGCATGGACATGGGCATTGTCAATGCCGGCATGATTGAGGTATATGATGAAATACCCAAAGATCTGCTCGAGCATGTGGAAGATGTACTACTCAATAGAAGAGATGATGCGACTGAACGCTTGCTTGCCTTTGCTGAGAATGTGAAAGGAGATGGCAAGAAAAAGGTAGAAGACCTCAGTTGGAGAGAGGCAACCGTGGAAGACAGATTGTCGCATGCGTTAGTGAAAGGGATCATAGATTTTATTGAGGAAGATACAGAAGAGGCTCGCCTGAAATATCAAAGTCCACTCAAAGTAATCGAGGGGCCATTAATGGATGGCATGAACGTAGTGGGAGACCTGTTTGGTAGCGGGAAAATGTTTTTACCTCAGGTGGTAAAAAGTGCCAGGGTGATGAAAAAGTCGGTGGCCTATCTGACACCATTTCTGGAAAAGGAAAAAGCATCCGGTAATACGAAAGGCAAGATATTACTGGCAACAGTGAAAGGAGATGTACATGATATTGGGAAGAATATTGTAGGAGTGGTGATGGCATGCAACAACTTCGATATCGAAGATATGGGAGTGATGGTGCCGGTGGATAAAATCCTGGACCGGGCAGAAGAAATAGGAGCAGACATCATTGGCCTTAGTGGGTTGATCACCCCATCATTGGATGAGATGGTGAATGTGGCAGAAGAGATGAGTCGCCGAAAAATGAAAACTCCTCTATTAATTGGCGGAGCTACAACTTCACGAATACATACAGCTGTAAAAATTGCTCCAAAGTATGATCAAACGGTTGTGCATGTGTTGGACGCCTCAAAAAGTGTTGGCGTTTCTACCAATCTCCTGAGTGATAAAGCAGCGGATTATAGCAAGTTGATAAAATCCGAATATGAAGAGTTGGCTGCCGGACATGCTTCCAGAACAAAAGCCAAAGACTACATTCCATATAATCAAGCTCGTGAAAATGGATTAGTTATCAACTGGTCAAGTCACTCGATCGCCAAACCAAACCAATCAGGTATTACTGTTTTTGAAGATTATAATCTTTCGGAAATCCGAAAGTATATCGACTGGACACCTTTCTTTTCTACCTGGATGCTGAAGGGGAAATATCCTGCCATTTTGGAAAATCCTACGGTAGGAGACGAAGCGAAAAAGCTGTTCAAAGATGCTCAGGAAATGCTGGACGAAATCATTTCTGATAAGCTACTTCAGGCCAATGCGGTGGTCGGATTATTCGAAGTAGCCAGAGAGGGAGATGATGTGACGGTCATAGGTCATCAACATTCTTTTCATTTTCTACGCCAACAAGGTAAAAAAGCCTCTGGTGTACCTAACCTCTCATTGGTAGATTTTATTAATCCGAAAGGAAATGATTTCATGGGTGGTTTTGCTGTGACTGCAGGAATTGGTCTTGAGAAGCTAATTAAAATGTATAAAGCAGAGCATGACGACTATAAGGAAATTATGGCTAAAGCACTTACTGATCGATTAGCTGAGGCGTTTGCAGAGCTCATGCATGAGAAGGTAAGGAAGGAACTGTGGGGATATGCCGCGGATGAAAAGTGGTCCAACGAAGATTTGATTAAAGAAAAATACCAGGGAATCCGACCGGCTCCCGGATATCCGGCCTGTCCGGATCACACAGAAAAAAGAACACTATTTGATTTAATGGAAGTGGAGAAAAATACTGGGATCACTCTTACTGAATCTTTCGCCATGTATCCTGCTGCTGCGGTTAGTGGTTTTTATTTCTCACATCCAGACTCTAAATACTTTGGGCTCGGAAAGATTGGGAAGGATCAAGTGGAAGATTATTCCAATCGCAAACAAACGAAAGTAGAGGAGGTTGAAAAATGGCTAGCGCCGAATTTGAATTATAAGTAAATGAAAGTAACCGAACATATAGCAAACGCAGATAAAACACTTTTTTCATTGGAGATCATTCCCCCAAAAAAGGGAGATAGCATTAAAAATCTATTTGATCAAATTGATCCTTTGATGGAGTTCAATCCACCTTTCATAGACGTGACCTACCACCGAGAGGAGTATGTGTACAAAGAGCGAGGAAATGGACTGCTAGAGAAGCGAAGCATCAAGAAGAGGCCCGGTACGGTAGGTATTTGTGCCGCTATACAAAACCATTATCAAATCGATGCAATCCCCCACATCATATGCGGAGGCTTCTCAAAAGAGGAAACTGAAAATGCGTTGATTGATCTGAATTTCCTAGGCATAGATAATGTGTTGGCATTGCGTGGAGATAATATCAAATCGGAACGTGAATTCAAACCTGAACCTGACGGAAATGCGTATGCTTCCGACTTAGTAGGACAGATTGCCGCAATGAACAAAGGGGAATACCTCGATGATGAACTACAGAATGCGATACCGTCCAATTTTTGCATTGGAGTAGCCGGTTATCCGGAGAAGCACTTCGAAGCGCCTAATATGAATTTTGATCTAAAGTGGTTGAAGAAAAAAGTGGAGCTAGGAGCTGAATATGTGGTCACGCAAATGTTTTTTGATAATAAAGCTTATTTCAAGTTTGTAGAGGATTGCCGTGCTATAGGAATCAATGTTCCCATCATTCCGGGTATTAAGCCAGTAGCGGTAAAAAAGCACCTGACAATTCTTCCTAATATTTTCAAAATTGATCTGCCTGATGAGCTGGAACAGAAAATCACTAAATGTAAAGACAATGCTGCGGTGAAGGAATTAGGGATTGAATGGGGCATACAACAATGCAGAGAGCTTATTGAATATGGTGTACCCGTAATCCATTTCTACAGCATGGGAAAATCAGACGCCATTCACCGAATAGCGAAGGAGTTTTTTTAGTTTTGGCAGCCAATTAACAACACCCCATATTTGATGAAAATCATTGAATGTCCCAGAGACGCCATGCAGGGTTTGCATGACTTTATTCCTACGGAGACCAAGATCAGTTATATCAATCAGCTATTGCAAGTAGGTTTTGATACCATTGATTTTGGAAGCTTTGTTTCACCGAAAGCCATCCCACAAATGAGAGATACGACTGAGGTATTGGAAGGGCTAAATCTTAGCGATACTCAATCGAAGTTGTTAGCTATTGTAGCCAATATCCGCGGAGCAAAGGATGCCAGTCAATTCGATGAGATCAGATATTTGGGATATCCGCTTTCACTATCAGAAACTTTCCAGCAGCGAAATACCAATCGTTCCATTAATGATGCATTCAACGACCTGTCCGAAATGCAGGAACTTGCGGATGATCATGAAAAAATCTTGGTGGTTTATTTATCCATGGGATTTGGGAATCCATATGGCGATCCATATGAAATGGATTATGTGGGAGAGTTTGTGGACCGACTAGATAAGATGGAGGTACAGATTATTTCGCTGGCTGACACCATTGGTATTTCAGAACCAAAAAATATCACTACCCTTTTTGAAACCCTTATTCCCAAGTTTCCGCATATTGAATTTGGAGCTCATCTCCACTCGACACCTGATACAATAAAGGAGAAAGTTGCCGCGGCTCATGAGGCTGGATGTAGAAGAATGGATGGGGCTATTAAAGGGTTTGGAGGATGCCCGATGGCAAAGGATGATCTCACAGGAAACATGGCCACTGAGGTAATGCTTTCATGGCTCAACGAAAACGAAGTGGATACAGGGCTAAATCAGGAAAAATTTGAGGAGGCTATAGCAATGGCTCCTGCGGTGTTTGGTTAGGTCAATCCAAACTTCTTCCCCGGCATGCTTTTCACCAGGTTTTTAAATTCCAAGCTTAGTAGATGAGAAGCTACCTGGTTGATTGGGATTTGCGTTTTCATGGCAATCAAATCAATCTCCATGGGTGATCGATTTTCACTAAGCAGCTCGTAGATGGATTGTTCTTCTTGGGTTAGCTCCGGCATCACTTTTGGAGTATGGTCTTCTTGTGTAATGTCCCAATTCAAATGGTAAATGAGATCTTCTACACCCGTGTAAATGAGTGCTCGTTGAGTTGCAATGAGTTTATTGGTTCCCTCCGAAAAAGTATGTCCGACATCCCCGGGAACAGCAAAAACCAATCGGTTGTATGAGTCCGCAATATTAGCTGTAATTAGTGCTCCTCCTTTAGCTGCAGCTTCCACCACAATGGTTGCATCAGCCATCCCGGCGATGATCCGATTTCGTGCAGGGAATAGGTGAGGATCAGGCTTGGTGCCTGGTACGCTTTCTGAAATTATTGCTCCGGTTTCCTGCAATTGTTCAGCATACTTTTTATGAACAGATGGATAGATTCGATCCAGCCCTCCGGCGAGGATAGCCAATGTTGGCGTGTTTTCATTCAGGCTTGCCTTATGCGCCTGAATATCAATTCCGTAGGCCAACCCACTAATTACGGTCACATTGAGGCTGGCAAGATCCGTGACTATTTTGTCTGTAATGCTTTTGCCGTATTCAGTGGCTTTTCGCGTACCTACCACCGCAATTGATTTTTTAGGATTGAGGTCGCCAGCACCTTTCTTGTAAATAATATTAGGTGCATCCGGTGCTTGTTTGAGTCTGCCAGGGAAGTTGGGGTGGGTGTAGTGGAGAACTTCAGCTCCAATTTTTTGAGCAGAATTAAAAATAGCTTCAGCTTCTTTGAAAGGACTTGACTGCTTAATAAGGTCAGCCATTTTCTCACCTACACCGGGAATCTTAAGCAGCTTAATTTTGGAAGCACGAAAGACTTCAGCCGCCGAACCGCAGTAACTCATCAGCTGCTTCGTCCCCTTGTTACCAACACCTGGAATCAGCTCCAGTGCAATCTGGAATACCAACTCCTCAGACATGATCTATAGTTCTTGCTTAAGGTCAGTTAGAAATTTTCTGATTTTTTTCAGCGACTCGATCATCTCCATTTTATCAGAGGCAGTGTCACCACCATTGGAGATGTAGTCCCGGGCGCCCTGGAGGGTGTATCCTTTTTCTTTTACTAAGTGATAGATCAGCTTGACGTTTTGAAGGTCGTCTTTGGTAAACTGCCTGTTCCCTTTCCGGTTTTTCTTAGGTTTTATATTGTCAAATTCACCTTCCCAAAAACGGATAAGTGAAGTGGCTACACCCAATTCATCGGCTACCTCACCGATGGTGTAGTACTTCTTTTCAATTTCCTTTTCCTTGTAGGGCACTGTAGGTGAATAGGCTTTTAATTACCAAGATAAACTATGTTCCCTTTATCATCGATGGTCACGGGATTTTCAGGGAAGTCATCCAAAGATAATCGTTGGATTGTTTTTATAGAAGAAAGATTCAAATCATTTCTTGGTCCATGCGAATAACTTTGTCGAAAGGCATGAATTTTTCCGTTTAAAAACCTACCTGATGCATCTGTATTTACTTCAAGGATTGGTGCTTCACCAGCCAGACCTCTCAAATTAAATCTTCCATAAGTAAGAAAATTACCAAGACTATAAGCAATGATGCGTTCTTTGTAAACTTCAATAGCCCGAACAATGTGCGGTCCATGACCCAGAATTACATCTGCGCCATTATCAATCATCAGGTGAGCCAGCTCATATACGTTTCCTCGATCTTCTCCGTAGTAATACTCCCGCTCCCTGGTAACATGTTGATGTTTTGATCCTTCTGCTCCGGCATGAAATGAAGCTACCACAATATCCGTCAGGCTGTCTAAATGCTGGATTGTTGATTTAATATTTTCATATTGATGGATACTGACTGTTCCTCGGTTTGGCGCAAACGCACAAAAACCGATCTTTAGATGACCAATTTTAGTGATGGTGAATGGGTGATCTACGGATCCAGCATGAGCAATATCTAATGAATCCAGCACTCGTTGAGTATTCTTTCTGCCGGTTTCACCAAAATCATTCGCGTGATTATTCGCTACACTCATCAGGTCGAATCCACTTTCCACAAAATTTTGGGCAAGGTATTCTGGTGACCTAAAGAGATAACAGAGCTTAGGGTTGTTGCATTCTTTTTGTTCCCCGCCATCATTTAAAATGGTCCCTTCCAGGTTGCCAAATGTGATATCTGCTTGCTTTAGAAGAGGCCTTACCTCATCCCAGAGATAAGCTCCATTTCCTCCGGGTAAATAGGAGCGGTCAGGAAAGTTTGTGCCTCCCATAATGTCACCAACGGCCGCAATATTCACGGTATCGGGTAGCAGTCTTTCCGTGGGAATGAGTATTTCTTCCTCCAGACCAGATAGCGTATCTCCTTTTTGAGTGATCAGGTAGATGGTGTCAATTTCTACATCTTTTGCGATGGTATCTATCGGAATAGATATCGTAGACGATGGTGTTGTCTTGATTGATTTACATGCCCAAACGGAAATGCAGATTAGAACAAGGTGCTGTGCTTTCATTGAGTACAAATAAAAAAGCGGTTGGCCACATTTGACCAACCGCCTTACAAAATCTTTTCAAAAAAAAGCTAGTAATTACCCATGGACTGATTCTCAAGTGAGGATAGTCTCAGAATTTCGGCATACTCTTCATCGCTTAAATCCTGATAGAAGAAATTAACCGGGTTCACTTTCTTATTGTCTTTGATGACCTCATAGTGAAGGTGGGGTGCAGTAGATCCTCCGGTGTTTCCTGAATAGCCAATGACCTGACCTCTTTTTACTTTCTGTCCGGGCTTAACCAGGAACTCACTCATGTGAGCGTATAGCGTTTGATAACCAAATCCGTGATTGATTTTGATGTGTTTTCCATATCCGCCAAATCTTGTCTTCGTATAAGCGATAGTCCCATCTCCTGTTGCATAAACAGGTGTACCTGTTGGTAATGAGAAATCCGTTCCAGTATGCATCTTTCGCACTTTGTAGATGGGGTGCATTCGATAGCCAAATCCAGAAGCCAGACGCTTCAATTCTTTGTTAGAAACAGGCTGAATAGCTGGCATACTGGCCAGAAGAGCCTCCTTGTTTTTAGCCATCTCCACGATATCATCATACGATTTGGTTTGGATATACATCTGCTTTTTCAGCTTGTCGATACGCTGCATATTGGAGAGAATCAGCTCTTCACGTTTCAATCCTTTTTCCAATAATTCCCGATATCTGTTGGATCCACCAACACCCGCTGATCTGATTTCGTCCGGAATTGGTTCCACACCGAATACCACACGATAGATATCGTCATCACGCTCTTCCAGAACCGCAAGCATTTCGTTTGCTTCTTCCAAATCATTTTCAAGAAGTTCGTAGTAAAGTTTTAGTTCTTCATTCTCTTTTCGCAGTGACGCCTTTGCTGGTGATTCAAAGTAGTGATCTGTCACAAAAAAGATTCCTAATCCAATAATTGAAGAAACTACAAGGAAACCAAGCAGGTTGAGAACAATGTCCCAGGAAGAGACTTTTATCCGCTCGTACCGGCAAGATTCTGTGTCATAGTAGTACTTAATTTTAGCCATGGGTTGATAGGGTAATTGTCGTAATTTTGTAAAATCAGTTTATTCGGTGGTTTACAAATTACCGCTGCAATTTACGGATAATTGATATTTTTTCATAATTACAAGATTTTACAGTAACATTCTAATTTTTTTATCCTAAATGGATTCCAAATCAATACGGAGCACTTTCCTTGAATTTTTCGAAAGCAAAAAACACAAAATAGTGCCTTCAGCGCCTATAGTGGTACAAAATGACCCGACACTCATGTTCACAAATGCGGGCATGAACCAGTTTAAAGACTTCTTTTTGGGCAATAAGGTTGCCGAAAATAAACGAGTGGCAGATACACAGAAATGTCTTAGAGTCTCAGGAAAACACAATGATTTGGAGGAAGTAGGCATTGATACTTATCACCACACCATGTTTGAGATGCTGGGAAACTGGTCTTTTGGTGACTATTTCAAGGAAGAAGCCATAGACTGGGCGTGGGAGTTGCTCACGGATAAATTTAAATTACCTAAAGATCGCTTTTATGCCACCATTTTCGAGGGCGACTCTTCTGAAAATCTGGATGAGGACAGTGAGGCAAAGAAATTTTGGATGAAACACCTTCCGGAGGATAAAGTGCTCAATGGGAGCAAAAAAGACAACTTCTGGGAAATGGGTGATACCGGGCCATGTGGACCGTGCTCTGAGCTCCATATTGATTTGAGACCGCAAAGTGAGGTGGATAAAGTACCGGGAAAAGATCTGGTAAATCAGGATCATCCTCAGGTGGTGGAGGTTTGGAATCTGGTATTTATACAATACAATCGTCTGGCAAATGGATCATTGGAAAACCTGCCTGAGAAACACGTGGATACAGGTATGGGCTTTGAACGTCTGGCAATGGCGATTCAAGGCAAGCAATCCAACTATGATACGGATGTTTTTCAGCCGCTTATTCAATGGGTAGCAAAAAAAGCCGGAGTGGAATATGGATCAGATGAAAAGACAGACATTGCCATTCGGGTGATATCCGATCACATTCGGGCGATCGCATTCACCATCGCAGATGGTCAGCTTCCGAGCAACAATAAGGCTGGTTATGTAATCAGAAGAATTTTGAGAAGGGCCGTGCGATATGGATATACATTCCTTGGATTTAAAGAACCTTTCCTTCATGAAATGCTGGATATTCTAGTGAATCAATTCGATGGGGTATTCTCTGAATTGACCGGGCAGAAGGATTTCATTGCGAAGGTGATCAAAGAAGAGGAGTTGTCATTCCTCCGAACACTTGATAATGGACTGAAAAAGCTTGATACGATCACTTCAGGAAATTCGAAAGTAATCGAGGGTTCCACCGCCTTTGAACTGTATGATACATACGGTTTCCCACTGGATTTGACAGCACTGATCGCTAGAGAAAATAATATGGTGGTGGATGAGGAAGGTTTCCAAAAGGAAATGGAGGTTCAAAAGAACCGCTCTAAAAGTGCCGGAAAGCAAACCATGGGAGATTGGACAGTAGTTAATGAAGGCGATGACGTCACATTTGTTGGTTACACCGAAACCCAGTCAGCGACCAAGGCGCTTCGTTACCGTGAGGTAAAGCAAAAAGATAAGACGCAATACCAGATCGTTTTAGAGACTACTCCATTCTATGCCGAAAGTGGGGGTCAGGTAGGAGATACCGGATACTTGCAATTTGGTGAAGAGAAGATCGAAGTGGTTGATACAAAAAAGGAGAACGATCTCATTGTTCATTTCACTAAGAAACTACCGGCTTCATTGGAGGGTGAAGTGAAAGCTGTGGTGAATGAAAGCAAGCGTCGATTGACAGAGAATAATCATTCAGCAACTCATTTGCTACATGCTGCTTTACGACAAGTGTTAGGAGATCACGTACAGCAAAAAGGCTCTTTGGTGAATGATAAGATTTTGCGATTTGACTTTTCTCACTTCGCAAAGATGGCCGACGAGGAGATTGCGGAAGTTGAACAAATCGTGAATCGTAAGATTCGGGAAAACATCCAGCTGGATGAAAAGAAGAACGTCCCAATAGATGAAGCACAGGAAATGGGAGCTATGGCGCTCTTTGGTGAGAAATACGGTGATTTTGTACGAGTGATCACTTTCGATCCTGCATATTCAGTTGAATTGTGCGGAGGCACACACGTACCGCGAACAGGAAACATAGGTCTACTCAAGATTGTAAGTGAGGGATCAAGTGCGGCAGGTGTGAGACGTATTGAGGCGGTCACTTCAGTAGAAGCTGAGAAATTTTACCATCAGAAACTACAGCTCATTTCTGAGCTTGAAGAAATGCTGAAGAACCCGAAGGATTTGAAGAAGACTGTGGAGAACCTAGTCAAGGAAAACCTTGCAAACCAGAAAAAAATTGATGAAATGAATCAACAGCAGGCTGGTCAAATCAAGAATACACTTAAGAATGATGCGAAAGAAATCAATGGGAAGAAGCTCATCACTTATAAAGGCGATTTTCCATCTGCAGATAGTATGAAGCAGGTGGCTTTCGATCTAAAAAGAGAAGTTGACAGTCTTGTACTTTTGATAGCGGCAAAAATCGACGATAAGCCCATGCTAACAGTAATGCTTGCTGATGATCTGGTAAAAAATGGCATGAATGCTAACGAGATCATAAGAAAGATGGCTGCTGCCATCAAAGGTGGAGGTGGTGGACAGCCATTCTATGCGACAGCCGGAGGTAAAGATCTTAATGGACTGGATGAGGCATTGAAGATTGGCAAGGAGTTGGTGGAGGCATCTTAAATGAGCAGCCAGGAAACATACCAGGTGGTTGTCGGGCTGGAGGTACACATTCAGCTACTAACCGAAAGCAAGCTGTTTGCCGCAGATTCTACAGTTTTTGGAAACGAGCCGAACAGAAACGTGAGTGTGATTACATTGGCTCACCCAGGCACCATGCCTTTGCTCAACAAGAAAGCGGTGGAGTATGCTATTCGAATGGGTTTGGCTTGTCAATCGGAAATTACCCGGCGCTGCATTTTTGATCGTAAAAACTATTTCTATCCAGACCTGCCAAAAGGATTTCAGACCACACAAGATCGCACACCTATCTGTGTTGGTGGTACTGTTCCCATCACTCTAAAAGATGGAAAAAAAGTTGACATTCGACTCAACCGGATCCACCTGGAGGAAGACGCTGGAAAATCTATGCATGACCAGGATCATGAGGATTCACTGATCGATTTGAATCGGGCCGGAGTTCCTTTGATTGAATTGGTGACCGAGCCATGTATTGCGTCTGCTGAAGAGGCCATGATTTTGCTTACCGAAATCAGAAGTATGGTTCGCTATCTGGAAATCTGTGACGGTAACATGGAGCAAGGTTCACTACGATGTGATGCCAACATTTCTGTAAAGAAAAAAGGAGAAAGTAAGCTGGGGAAGAAGGTAGAGGTTAAGAATATGAACTCTATCAGAAATGTGGGCAGAGCTGTTAAGCATGAGTTTGAGCGACAAGTAAAATTGCTGGATGCCGGTGAGGAAATCATTTCTGAGACTCGACTTTTTGATGCTAACTCGGCGATAACATCCGGCATGAGAACCAAGGAGGAGTTAAATGACTACCGATATTTTCCAGAGCCTGACTTAAGTCCATTTACAATTTCGGATGAATGGCTGGCCCAGATTCGGGAAGGGATGCCATCCACTCCTCAAGTAATGAGAGAGACATTGACCAACGAGTTTGGGCTTTCCGATTATGATGCGAATGTTCTTTGTCAGGAAAAGCGAGTCGTGGACTTCTTTTTGGAGGTATGCCAAAAGACCGGCCATTATAAACAAGTTGCTAATTGGTTGATGGGGCCTGTTAAATCCATTTTGAATGAACAGGAAACGGAGGTTTCGGAAATGCCTTTGTCAGCTTCACAGCTTGCTGATTTGGTAAATGCAATTGAAGATGGAAAAATCAATCCATCGATGGCAAACAAACAGGTTTTCCCGTTTTTAATTGAGCATCCCAATAATCTGGTGACTGACGCAATTAAGGAACTTGGGTTAGAGCAGGTAAGCCAGGACGATATTTCCGATGTAATTTTGGAGGTGTTGGGTCAGCATCCGGATAAGGTGAAGGCCTATCAAAGTGGGAAGAAGAACTTGATCGGGATGTTCATGGGTGAGGTAATGAAACAAACACAGGGGTCAGCAGATCCAAAAAAAACGAACGAACTTTTGCGACAAGCGTTGGAAGAACAGAACTAAATAGTGATCATGAAGAATACATTGATTTTAGGATTGGTTGTTGGGTTGTTTGGTTGTGGTGATCAGGCACAGGAAGGAGTTAAGCTAACCGGAAATGTTGAACAGTTTCCAACAGGTGGGTTTGCTTATGTAGAGCGTGTGGGCGAAAATGGCATTGAACCATTCGACACCTTGAATGTAGATCCTAGCGGAGATTTCTCAGAATACCTCAATATCGAAAAGCCGGCTTTTTTTCGTGTGAACTTCAATGGCAAGCAGATCATTTCTTTGATTCTTACTGGTGAGGAGGATGAAGTCGTTTTGAATGCACAAGGCAATGATCCGAGAGGTTTTTCTGAAGTGTCAGGATCTTATGACACGGAATACAAAAATCAGATTGATGCTATGATGCAGGAGTACCGTGTTAAGGTACAGGGCATGCAGCAGGCTCAGCGTCAGGCCAGAGCCAATAACGATGCGCAAGCCTTTCAGACGGCACAATTTCAAATGATGGATGTGGCAAAGAAAACCGAATCAGAGCTAAAAGCACTGATTCGTGAGGCGAGTCCTTCACTGGCAGCATTTTACGGTTTGCAAATGATTGATGCAACGCAAAACTTTGAGTTTATAGATTCAATAGCTACCGAACTCCAGGCTGAGATGCCTGAAAACTTTCATGTGGAAAGCCTTTTGTCACAAGTGGCAACCAAGAAAAGCCTGGCCATAGGTAAAGAAGCACCGGAGATTGCACTAGAAAACCCGGATGGAGAGATAATTAAGCTTAGTTCTCTGCGCGGAAAATATGTCTTGATCGATTTTTGGGCGGCCTGGTGTCGACCATGCAGGGCGGAAAATCCTAATGTGGTTCGTGTGTACAATGAATATTCTGATGAGAATTTTGAGATCCTTGGGGTATCGCTAGACCGAACCAGAGAGAAGTGGTTAGGAGCTATTGAACAGGATGGACTTCCATGGCTGCATGTTTCAGACTTAAAGTACTGGAGAAGTCAGGCAGCAATCGACTATCAGGTGAATGCTATTCCGGCCACCTTCCTGATTGATCCCGAAGGAAAAATTATCGCTAAAAACCTTAGAGGTGCGAGCTTAGAGGCTAAGCTTAAAGAGATTTTTGGGTAACTCAATCATTTACCAGGCAAGCACGATCGATTATTTTACGAAGGAGGGATTTTGGGGGTTGTTAAACCATTGTTTGACAAATAGGCATGAAGCCTATCACCACTAATCTCCTTTTCATTCTAATGCTATTTTGCTGCTATCAGGTACAGGGCCAAAACATTGATTCCACAAATACTGAGACGATAATCAAGGTTGAGAATCCTTACAGGAAAGGAAAAACTAAATGGCTAAACAGTAATGGGTTTGACACAGAAACCTATGATTGGAACAATCCTGAAATTAACCTCTATCTTGAGGAATCATTAAAGAAAAGATCTGTGGGTAATGTCTTGGTTTATTCGGGTGGGGTCATAATTATAACTGGTCTATTTCTAAATGTGGTTGGTAGTTTTGTCGATTCCGCCTTTAGTAGCAAACCTGATGAACCCTATCAGGTTTTTAAGACACCCTATTTTTTAGGAGGCGCTATGGTTGTCTCATCCATTCCGTTTCACATTAAATCAAATAAGAAATTGAAGCAGGCTATCAAACTAAAAAAGTCACGATAGATGTCTGAATATATGAAACCTGCAGTTATTGCAAACCATTTTTACATCTGTAACGTAAGCACAAGCTGTGAATACAATTGGTCTTTTTGGTATGCTGGCTGGAAGTGCCGTGGCACTTGCCCTTTTCCTCTCTAGTTTTTTCCTTGGTATTAAGCGCAAAGAAGATCCGCAAAATCTGTGGTTGGGATTGATTTTGCTTGCCATTGCCCTACGAATTGGTAAATCCATTTTCTATTTCCTGCTCAATGACATGGCTCCCTTTGGACTGGCGTTTGGGTTTCTTGGTCTTGCATCCATTGGACCTTTGACGTGGCTAATGATTCGACATTCATCTGGTTTCCACTGGAAAAATAGTTGGCATTTCATTGTTCCGGTTGCTGGCGCGATTGCGTGTTACATCGTTTCTCCCAGCCCCTGGGAAACGTATTTGTATATATCAGCAACCGCAGTTCTTTCCGTCTATCTGATTTTTTCATCAATTCAATTAATGAAATCAGAGAATGAGGGCTCCAAAAATTGGAATTCAAAAGTATTAATAATGGTAGCAGGCGTGTGGGCTGCTCTGGTTTATCAGCATCTGGCTTATTCCATGATGGACTATGCCTGGGGCGCCATTATAGCTGCTGTTTTTCTTTACTGGATCTTTTTCCAGTCTTTTAAAACGGGAATATTTCCGAAAGGCATTTCTGTGACATTGCCAGATCAAACGATCAATCAAGTGCGAGATGCGTTTGAGAATCAGCAACTTTTCAAAGAGCAAGGTATGAATTTGCAGCAATTTTCTGCCAGGCTTGAAGTGCCCTCTTATCTGGTCACCCGGAGTGTCAAGCAGCTCTATGATCGTTCCTTTCCGGAGACACTGAATCACTTTCGCGTGGAGGAAGTAAAACAGATGCTCCTTGACCCGAAAAAGGAGCATCTGAAAATTGAATCGCTGGCTTATGATGTGGGATTCGCCTCACCATCTGCTTTTTATGCCGCATTTAAAAAATGCACGGGCCAAACACCAACGGCCTATCAGAAAGAAGCGAGTTTGCTTTCAGCTTAATTATCTAGCTCAGGTTCCCGGGATTTTGTACGTGCCGTTTTCGACCTCACCAATGATTTCTTTCAAACGAGGCTGGAAGTTCTCAGGCGCTGTTTCCTGCACAACAGCCAATTCTTTTAGTGCCGCCTTTTTATTCCCTAGAAAATAGTTTGAAAGGGAGCGATTTAGCTTTAGATACCATGCATCCGGATATTTTGTAATTGCAGGATTCAATGCATCAATTGCAGGTTGTGGTTTGCCATTTCGAAGTAAAAACATGGTCAGACCATTGGTCTCATAGGCATTCATGTCCATGGTGATTAATTCAGATACGGTCTCGTTGAACTCATCGGTTTTTCCTAATCTGTTTAATAATTGTGCCTTTGTGGTCATATTAGTCACATTCTTGTTGGCAGAAAAACCATTGTAGCCGCCGTTGATGGATCGGTTGGCCCAATCTAGTGCTTCTTCGAGGTTTGTGTCGTGATTCAGGCACCACTGCGCAGCATCGTTCCACGCTTGCCAACGATAGGTGTTGATGCCTAATAATTCATATCGAAAGCTTTCAACCACTGTTTTATTCAGATCCACATCTACAGTAAATGGAATCCGTTTCTCTCCCCACTCCAGTGCAATCACGACGGTACTATCCGTCCGATTGATGAATTCATAATCCAGCTGCTCGGAGAATGGACAATCCTCACTTTTTACATTTACTGCCAGTGCCACATGCTTTTCCCGATCCAGATAATAGCTGCCCCACTGATTGTCATGGTCAGCAAACATGAGCGTGAAAGTATCCCCATCCACATCAATGTGAAAGCCATACGATCCGGCTTTAAGTGGATTACCATTGATGTTTACATCGGTAGTAAAAGATATGCGGGTGTTCATATTGGCACCTGCACGCCAGGCCAGGTTAGGATCACCATATCCGTTGATGACATTAGTCCAGACATCTCTGCCTCGAGTGGCGGGGCTAGAATAGTCAACGGTGATGTCCGTGATGCCGAGCCGCTGTGTTTCCATAACCTTCGGGCTTGGCTGTGGAATTTTCATGGTGTGAAATTGTGCCTGTGTGAAAAGTCCCGCAAACAGGCAGACCAGAAATGAAAGTGTGTGTTTGTAGTTCATTGCTATTTGAGTTTTTGTCAAAACTCAGCATTTGGATGGTGGCTTCTATCCTGATTCGGGAAATGAGGAGAAGGAGTTATAAAATAATAGAAGCCTTTTGTGAAGCATACAATATATGTTGTAAACATCCATCTAGGATGAGGCCTTTAAATTCATTTTTTTAGATTTGGTTCTCCTAGTTTACCAGATAAAATCATTATGAAGCGATCTTTGCTGTACTCCTCCATTGCCATTTTTTCAATTTTCATTGGAAGCCAGATTACGGAAGGTGTCCTTCTGGTACCGTATTGGAAATCTTTACCCTCAAGTGATTTTTATTCGTATTACAATCAGTTTGGCCCTTCAATTGGCCGGTTTTATACAATCCTGACGATCATTGCAGCGCTAATCCCTGTATCAGTTTCGATCTATTGCGTACGAATCAATTCAAATGCGCTAAAGCCTGCTTTAAGCTCTTCCTTTTTTGCACTTCTATTCATTGCCTGTTTTTATATCTATTTCAAAGGAGCCAATGAATCATTTTATCAAGCGGCGCTTACAGATGCAGAGTTAAAGAGGGAATTAGTTACCTGGAATTATTGGCATTGGGGCAGAGTTATTCTCGAATGTGTGTCCCTAATCTTTTTAATCTCCTCATTGATTAAAATTGACAAGAACAATACTACTCAGAATTAACTTTTTGCTTCTGATATTACCGAATGGGAGGATAACGTATCTGCTTCATTTTGCATGGCAGTAACGCTCAGATATGGCGCTGTGACCTCCGAGCTTAAAAAGTAGCGATTCTGGCTTCAACTCACAACGGTTCTGATACAGGACGTTCCACAAGCATTTTTCCGAGTGGCAGTATGGAAAGTAGAAAGCACAACTCTTACCAAAAGCCAGAAATCGCGGTTCAGTTACACTGAAAGTGGCAGATAGCTTGAAGTCACATTCATTTTTACCGCTTGTTACCTGTTGGCTTTAGCATGTAGTTGACTGGGTTCGATGATCTCCGTTCCCTCAAAGGGGTTCAGTTCCAATAAGTCCTGATCTCCTGTTACTAGAAAGTTGGCCTTTGATGCTCTAATCAATCCTAGTAAAAAGTCGTCTTTCGGATCTCTACAAATATTCGGATATTCTATGATCTCATAGTCAGTTCCGATGAAGTTCATCAGTTTCAGGAGTTCGGCTACTTTCTCTTTGCTGAAATATTTTTGGAATTTCTTCCTTCGTGTTACTTCAGTCAACTCCGTTTGAAGTTGTTCGGACAGTATGATTTCAATTCTCTGATAAGTTAGAAGCTCTGTCAACTCACCAAGTTGATGACTAATGAGGTAACTGATTCAAATATTGGTGTCGAATATGACCTTAATTCGCTTTTCGCTTGTCATAAAGGTCTTGTCTGACTTGTTCAACCTCTGATGTTATCTCGTTCATAGAAAGTTTCTCAGTTCGGAAAGCAGTCAAAAGTTCAGTCAGTTTGGAGCCAATAGTTTCCTTCTCAAGTTCACGGGAAATCTTGATCTTCTGTTCGCCTGGCAAGTTCCTAACCAGCTCGAGTATCTGTGAGAAAGAAAGGTTCATGTTAGCTTCCATAAGATAAAGTTACGAAAAAATAGCCCTTTCTGTTATAATGGCGCAACTGACAGGTAACACCAAGCTAGCAGGAGTGCGCCCCGAGCTTAGCAGAAAGACACTAAGATAGCTCTGCAAGCCAACACCTACAACGGTAACTATGAAACGCTGCGTTCAGAAGTGAAAATCCAGAACCACAGAAGTCGCTAGGAGAGATGAGGATTCAGAATGGGTAGCGGAGCGGTGAAGATCAGATGAAACCTTGCAGAAAGATGCTCAGGCGCATTCTTGCTAGCAAATGTTAGAGCTTTTTTAAGTTCAATGTGTCAGTTGCGATTAGTTTATCGAGGTACTTGTCTGTAGTGCTTATTTTGTAGTCCTTACTCTGAGAATTAGTATGAATACAGCTTATGTTGACCCCCAGTTTAGCAAAAACGAGTTCAACTTTTTCCATGGAATTAATCTGTCCAGAATTATACAGTTCGTCTGGAATTGTTACTAGAAACTTCGTTCTTTCGGTTGAGTCAAACCATGGAGGATAAAAGCTATTTAACCCATCTTCATTGTAATTTTTGATATCGTTGTTAAGTTGATGGTAATCAATAGGGTTGAGAGATTCTTTATACAACTGAAGTTCTTGGAATCCAGCTTCCTTTCCGTGAACCACTGTTTTGACTCGAATCTTCATAAAGTTAGCTGGCCACTCTATTGAATCGGGTTCAAGGGCTTGTTGATAATATTTCAATGCTAAGTCATTTTCCATGAGTTGTTCATGACACAACCCTAGAAAAACTTTATGCATTGGACTTTCGGGTTTAATCTTGACAAGCTTACTTAAATACTTTATTGCGGTAACAGCATCTCGATTATTAAAAGCATTAATCCCGATTGTGCCTAAAGCAATATAGTTGTTGGGGTCATAATTAAGTAAGCTATCTGAAAGTTGAACTGCACTTTCAGTTTCAAAGGCCATACCAAGCGAGTCAATCTTATTTTCTAGCGATTTAATTATTTGCACGTTTTCTGTGGTTGACTTACTCTCAGTGCATGAATAAAGAAATGCAGTTAATAGGAAAAGATTGGTGATTTTGTTCATTGCGATAATTAGCTCTAACAACATTATAACATACACAAACCCGTGCAAATTGAGGGTTATGTATCTTTTTTGGTCTGTATCAAATATACCGTTTTACTTAACAAACTTTTGTAGTGCTCCCCATAGTCTCGCTTTCTCGTTTACGTCTGCCGCTAGAACGGATAAGGGTCTGGAGCAAAGGAATTCACTGCCTTTATATGGGATAGGGGTGTAGAAAGCTTTGGCTTCTGGAACAAACACCAAGGCTTTTTTGAATTTCACCGCCTGATCGAATCCATTACTGAAGACCTTATAGTCACTTTCCGGGATTTTACAAGCATCTATGATCTTATGGAGCAACTCATTCTCAGCTGGATCACGACTGGTGTGAAAAACTGCAAACGGCAAAGGCTTGGAGTCCGGCAAGTCATGATGGGGGATGTGCGGAGACTCCTGATGAGGTTCTTCTTTAGTTGCTTCATCCACTTCGGGAGCTGATTCTTTTGAATCAGCTTTTTCCTGTTTAGCAACAGGCTCAGGTTCCGGCTCAGCTACGGTAGAAGATTCCCGCACCTCCTCTTGCACTTCTCCAGACTCCTCGTTTATGATTTCGTCTTGCGATAGCAAGTAGATTTCTTCATGAATCAATAAGTGTAGGTGTTCTTTTTCCATCAACCAGGTAAAATTAGATGTGTCATATCGAACGCAGTGAGATATCTTTTTCAAATGAGCACTGAAGCTCAATTTAAAGATTTCTCCTCACCTGCCCGTGGCAGGATTGTCGAAATGACAAATCAATTTTGAGCGTACTAGTCTTCCATATCAAAGATAGACCTTAGTTCTTTTGCTTCGCTGGGTTTCATGCGTTTTCCAAGAACAAGCCTTAATTGTCTTCTGCGTAGTGCGCCATCATACAGTTCTTTTTCAAACTCTGTCTCAGGCTCCAATTGTGGAATGTCAATCGGTTTGCCTGATTGATCCACCGCTACGAACGTAAAGAACGCACGATTGGTATGTACTTTCTTATCAGCAGGAATGTCCTCAGCTGTTACCTCCAGGTATACTTCCATAGATGAGCTGAAGGCGCGGGTAACAAAAGCAGTGATGGTCACTGTATTCCCAATTCGGATGGGCTCAGAGAAAGAAATGTTATCCACTGAAGCGGTCACTACAATCCGATTAGAGTGTTTTTGAGCGGCAATTGCAGCAGCAATATCCATCCAGTGCATCAGGCGGCCCCCCATGAGGTTATTTAGTCCATTGGTATCGTTTGGCAGTACCAGCTCTGTCATGGTTACATAAGAGTCCTTGCAGTTTTTTATCTTTTTCATATGCAGTTTTTAATAGTAAGATGAGCTAACCCACCCCTAACCCCTCCATGGAGGGGAATATTTAGATCTTGATTTACTTTTTATCACCCCATCCTTTTTCCCCACGCAAAGGTACGAAGCTAAAATGGTCGAATTGCTTCTTTTTTATTTTGTTTTCGTCCACTTTCTGGATCAAAACCATAGATTGTATGTCATCGTTCCCTACAGGGATAACTAATCGTCCGCCAACCTTAAGTTGCTGGATCAGCTCTTCCGGCACGGTGGGAGCACCAGCCGTTACAATGATGCCATCATAAGGTGCAAAGCGAGGCAATCCTTTGGATCCATCCCCCTGGTACATGTGTGGCTGATAGCCCAGCTTAGGTAAGAATCGAATGGCCTTTTGATAGAGTTTTTTCTGGTACTCTATGGTATACACGTTTGCTCCCATTTCCACTAATACACAAGCCTGATAACCTGATCCTGTTCCTATCTCCAGAATTTTATCGCCTGGTTTTACCTGAAGTAGCTGCGTTTGAAAGGCTACCGTATAAGGCTGACTGATGGTTTGGCCTGCATCAATCGGGAATGCCTTATCCTCGTATGCATGAGAGTCAAATATTTTGTCAAAGAAAAAGTGCCTTGGAATCTTATTTATTGCGTGCAAGACCCGCTTGTCTTTGATTCCTTTTTTGGCAATTCCCAGAACCAATTGCTTACGCAATCCCTTATGCTTGTAGGTATCTTCCAATTCACTTATTTTGAGCCTTAAATTTAATCAGCGTGTTTACAGGAATAGTTGAAACCGTAGGGAAAGTAGAAGAAATCTCTGAAGAAGGCACAAATGTGCATTTCGCCATTTCATCGTCCATTTCGGATGAATTGAAAATAGATCAGAGTGTCTCTCACAATGGTGTTTGCCTTACCGTGACCAAAGTAGAGGGTGGGAAGCATTGGGTGACAGCCATTGACGAAACAATGAAAAAATCAAACCTCGGTGCTTTAAAGATCGATTCAAGAGTGAATCTGGAAAGGTGCATGAAAGCGGATGGACGGTTTGACGGTCACATCGTGCAGGGACATGTGGATACGACGGCCGTGGTGAAGAAAATCAAGGACGAAGCGGGTAGCTGGGTATTTACTTTTGAGCTGGAAAAAGAGGGGCTGGTAGTCGAAAAAGGAAGCATTTGTATCAACGGTACCAGCCTAACTTGCTTTAACGTTGAAAAAAAAATCTTTTCTGTAGCAATAATTCCATATACATTTGAACATACCAACTTCAATCAGCTGGCAGTTGGTAGCACGGTAAATATTGAATTTGATATTATCGGAAAGTATATTCACCTTATAATAAATAAGAATTAAATGGCTCTCAATTGCATGGTAGTGGATGACGACAAGATGTCGCGTCTGGTAATCAAAAAATTTATAGACAAAACAGACACCCTTGTGATGACGCACGACCTGGACAACACCCAGGAGGCGCATGACATACTTTTAGGTGAAAGTGCCAACGATGTAGATATCGTTTTCCTTGATATAGAAATGCCTGGAATGAGTGGTCTGGAGTTGGTAAAAGATTTACAGCATGCGTATAATGTGATTTTGGTCACCTCCAAAAAAGAGTATGCGATTGAGGCATTTGAAGATTCAGTAGCCGACTACCTCGTTAAGCCGGTGGAATACGAGCGCTTTATAAAAGCGGTCAACAAGGTGAAGGAAAACCTGGAGAAGGAGAAGGCCATTGCAGAGCAGGAAGATCACATTTATGTGAAGAGCGATGGAAAGCTATTCCGCCTGAGCTATGATAACATACTATATGATAACATACTATTTGTTGAAGCATTGGCAGATTATGTGATATTCAATACCTCTTCCGGTAAGAAACACATTGTGCACCACACGATGAAGGGTATCGAAAAAAGGCTACCTGAAAGTATCTTCAGTAGAGTTCACAGAAGTTACATCATCAATCGAAACAAGATTGATAAAATCGAAGACTTACAAGTGCACATTGGAGAAAAGACCTTTTCCATAGGCGCTTCTTACAAGGAGTCCTTAATGGATAAATTCAATTTACTCTAAGCGAAACACTTCAACCTAACTTATTAAAAGGCATGGGCCTGGTCAATTTGCGATCCAGTCAATGCCTTTTTTTAATAAATAAAGTGTTTCTTTTTCCAGCTCGTTAGTTGCTTGATAATCGTACTCCCAGTTAGCTTCTGGTGGCAAACTCATTAGAATGGATTCTGTTCTCCCATTCGTATCAAGGCCAAATTTGGTTCCTTTATCATGTACTAAATTGAACTCTACGTATCTGCCGCGTCTGATTCTTTGCCAGTTTTTGTCAGCAGCTGACCATGGATTTTTACGGAGGTCTTTTACAGCGTCTGTATAGGCCGGGATAAACGTTTCTCCGACATCTTTCACAAAATTCCATTGCTGATCTTTGGATCGACCTTCATTATCAGCTAGTCGGTCAAAGAAAATACCTCCGATTCCTCGAGTTTCGTCTCGATGCTTGACAAAGAAGTAGTCATCTGCCCATTGCTTGAATTTCGGGTAAAAATCTGCGTTGTGTTTATCACACGTGTCTTTCAGGTGCTGATGGAAGTTTTTAGCTTTTTCGGGAATCACATAATGAGGCGTAAGGTCAATACCGCCTCCAAACCACCAGACTCCATTACTCATTTCGAAATAGCGCACATTCATGTGGATGATCGGAACCCATGGATTTTGCGGATGTAAAACGATGGAAACACCGGTGGCGAAAAACTCAGCTTCTGGTAGATTGAGCGCTTTAAGGATTTTATCTGGGGTAGGGCCGGAAACAGCTGAAAAATTCACTCCACCTTTTTCAATGAGGTCTCCATCTTTTATTACTCGCGATCTTCCCCCACCACCTTCGGGCCTGTCCCACTGATCTTCCAGAAACGTTGATTTTCCATCAAGAACTTCAAGCGAATTACAAATTGAATCCTGCAATTGCTGAAACCATCCGGCTATTTCTTCTTTTGTTATCTCCATTTAGAACGGATATCCTATACCAATATTAATTTCTGTGTTTCTTCCGAAGTTGGAAAAGATTTCATTACCAACAAATCGCTCGCCGCGTTTTTGAGCAGGATCTATAAGTTTCATCCCCAGATCTACCCGAAAAACAAGGAACTGGAGGTCGAATCGTAATCCCACACCCGTACCAACTGCCATTTCCTTCATAAAGTTGTTGAAGCTAAAAACACCGTCATCACCTTCTGGGTCTTCATTGGCCTCCACCAAAGAATTAGTCACTTGCCAAATATTACCTGCATCGATAAATACAGCACCCTCTAAAAAACCCACTAGGTCCTGTCTCAATTCAATGCTGGACTCTATGATAAGCTCCCCTCTCTGCTCATTTGAGTAATCTACCACGTCCGTTGGATTGCCATCCCCATCTTCCTCAAAAACTCCGTAAGCTCCAGGGCCAAGTCTTCGCGGTTTCCATGCCCGAATACTACTGCTTCCCCCGGCGAAAAAATACTTTTCATAAGGCATGGATCTATTGTCTCCATACGGATAAGCAAGACCCACATTTAGCCGGGCGGCCAGGTTGGTGTTTCTTGTTAGCCGTTCAATTTTTCTTAGGTCTATTTGTGTTTTTGCGTATTGATAGGTTTCCAGACTATCTCCAAAGAAGGATTTGCCTACAATATCCACCAGGTTGCCACCAAGCTCGGCATTAAGGCGAACAAACGCGCCATCTTGATTTGATGCATAATTGCCGAGACTTAAGTCTAGTTGAAAAGCCGTGCTGGTAACTACTGCAGACTCAAAGGCTAGTGCGTAAGGGTTATTGTCCTCTCTAAGCTCAGTTAGAAAGTCATCAAATTCCTGTCCGGTAATCGTAGTATTAGTCAAACTGAGTTCAATAGGGGTTAGTTGATACCTGATCTGGTCACGTACCTGCCAGCTATAGGTCCACGTCCCCCTGTAGGTTGCCCTGCGGTATTCTGATACCCGGTCTTCAAACGAGAAACCAAATGAAATCCGTGTTTTGGGATTGAACCGACCGATTTTGTTTTTGTAATAAGATCCAAGTGGAAACAGAAATTGAGGGAAAGTGATAGCAGCCTCTGCCCCAAACTGGCGGGAGGTATAATTTCCATCAAACTCAGACTCTTCCCGTACAGATCTCAGATCTTCTAGTTTTGCGTTTGCATCAAAACTGAGAATTTCCAATGTTCGGAAGGTGTTTCTGTTCTTCAGGTTAATGTTAACAAATGGCCCGGGTCTACCTTGAGTTCTGGAGAAACCAAACTCGCTGGAAGTCTGATATTTATCAAATGGAGAGGTAAAAATGTTTGCTACAAAGTAATTGCCTGTCGTATCATAGTTGATATTGATAAACTTGAAATTATCCAGGTAAGACAACTGCCTTTGTGTTTCAATTGTCAAATCCCGGCTGTAGGGATCATCCTGCTCTAGAGGGACACGCCACTCAAGCACCTTTTTGGAATACCGGTTTCGGGCAAAGCTGAAGGTAATGTCGCGGTATTTTTCTTGTGTTCTATCGAAGGATTCACTCACGCTAGCGTCAGTCACGAAAACAATGGAGTCTAAGTAGAATATCTTGTGCTTATTCTCCTTGGGTGGATTTTTTATTACTTCTCTAACAATTAAAGTGTCTTTTCCCAACTGGATGGAGTCAATTTGAAAGCCTACATATTGTTTTGAGAATTCATAGTACCCATTGTTTACTGCCAGATCATAGATGAAGTCCCGTTCCTGGCTTAAAACGTCCTGATCATAGTAGCCTTTTTTCAAAGGGGAGTCTTCAATGTTTTCAAATATCAGGGCCTGAAGTACCGTATCTTTGATGTCATATTGGATGGAATCAATTACATAGCGATCATTTAATTCTATTTCATATTCCAGGTTGATGTACCGATCCTTTTCTCCAAACCAACCACTAACCCAGTTTCTAATATCTCTCCCCGCTTTACCAATCATTCCTAAACTATCATAGGTAGCCGTGTCGATCTTAATCGTGGCATCAAAGTATCCTTTGGAATCCAGATACTGATCAATCTTCTCAGCTGTTAAGCTGGTGCTAATGTGATTATATATAGCTAAAGGCTCTCCCCATCTCATCAGTTGGTTCCCTTGCTTCACTTTGCGGTTCTTCTTATCGTATTTTTTTGCTTTCTTATTTCTCAGCTTTTGTATTTTCTTATCTGATGAAGCAGTAGCAATTTTTCGGTCATACTTAGCCTCCAGGGAATCTCTTTTTGCTATCGCCTTCTGTTGGTTGTACCCGGGAAAGATCCAGCCATTTTCTCCAAGCTTATAAAGATGAGCCAAGTGAGTGAAAGGATAGTAGCCAAAAAGGATACGGCTATTGGCTTCTTGTTCGTATAATCCTTTCGCATCATCCTCAAGCGATCCGGACAGTCCATCAATTTTTTGCTTAGCCAGAAGGTATTGGTCGTCCTTTAAAAACTTTGAGCCCAGGCATGATGTAAGAAAAATGCCTGCGAATACTGATATTTGGCTTAGTCTAAAAAGTCGCTTCAAATCAAATGCTCTCTAGGAAGGAACAGAAATTTATAAAATCGCTCAAAGTTAAGAAGTACCGCATGCGCGAGAAATGCTTTTTGATTGAAGGTGCAAAAAATGTGCAAGAGTTGCTCAAATCTGATTTTGATATTGAAATGATTCTCGGAACAGAGGAATTTTTCTCTCTAAATCTAAAATCCGGGGATTATCGAAATGAAATCGTGACCGGAGAGATGCTGCAGCAGCTGGGCACTTTTAAAACAAATGAAGATGCCCTTGCAGTTGCCAGAATCAAATTACACGATTTACATACCCTGTCTTTTGATGATCATATTTTCATTCTTGATGGGGTAGGTGATCCGGGCAATGTAGGGACAATTATACGTACGCTGGATTGGTTTGGGTTTGATCAGTTGGTTTGTTCTTCAGATTGTGCTGAGTTCTATCATCCGAAGGTGATCAATAGTACAATGGGATCATTTACACGAGTGAAAGTGGTATCATGCGAATTGGAAAATTTCTTTCAAAAGAATAAGCTACCTGTATATGCGGCAGATATGGATGGAAATCCACTCCACAGTATTGATCAGAAAGAACCTTCAGCTATTGTCATGGGGAGTGAGTCTCATGGAGTGAGTGAGACTACCCGAAAATACATGAAAGAGTGCATATCCATTCCGAGATTTGGAGCGGCTGAATCGTTGAACGTAGGCATTGCGACGGGAATTATAGCCGGTCATTTACGCATTTCCAGATAGTTTTTCATTAAGGCATTTGTGGAAGGATCGTGACTTCCTTCTTTTCCTTCTTTAATCTCCTTTAAGATGGGTCTGGAAAGCTGTTTACCCAACTCAACACCCCATTGATCAAAACTGAAAATATTCCAGATCACCCCTTGAACAAAAACGCGATGCTCGTAATAGGCAACCAAAGACCCGAGATTCTTCGGTGTTAGTTCTTTGAAAAGAATACTCGTTGAAGGTCTGTTGCCTTCAAAAATTTTAGAGTTAACCAGGATGTCGCTGGCATCTTTGCCTACCTCATCAATTACCTGCTCTTTTGATTTACCTGTTAACAGTGCTTGCGCTTGTGCAAAGAAGTTGGCAAGCAATTTCTCATGATGATCGCTGTGTATATGTGCAGGTTTCGCTATACCGATGAATTCACAAGGAATGATCTTGGTGCCCTGATGGATGAGTTGGTAAAAAGCATGCTGGCCATTGGTTCCCGGCTCTCCCCAAATGATCGGACCCGTCTGATAATTTACTTTTTTACCCGATCGGTTGATGTACTTACCATTACTTTCCATGTCTACTTGTTGCAGGTAGGAGGGTAGGTACCTCAATCGATGATCGTAGGGGAGGATAGCCATAGAGTCGTATCCTCGAAAGTTGTTGTACCAAATGCCAAGTAGTGCAGAGATGACAGGCAGATTTTCATCAAGTTTAGTGTTTTTGAAATGCTGATCCATTTCATAAGCACCTTGAAGCAACTCCTCAAAATGATCGTAACCAACTGCACAAGCTATCGAAAGGCCAATAACTGACCATAGTGAGTACCTCCCACCAACCCAATCCCAAAATTCAAACATATTTTGGCTGTCAATACCAAATTCATTAACCGCAGATTCATTCGTACTCACTGCCACAAAATGCTTACTGATACTGTCCGAATCACCTCCATTTTCCAGGAACCAGCTTTTAGCTGAAAGTGCATTGGTAATGGTTTCCTGCGTTGTGAATGTTTTGGAAGCGATTATAAAGATTGTAGTTTCCGGATTGAGTTTTTCCAAAGTCTCTACCATTTGTGCGGCATCTACATTGGATATGAAGTGAGGAGTAATCTTTTTCCAGAATGGCCTTAATGCATAAGAGACCATCTTGGGACCCAGGTCAGAGCCACCGATACCAATGTTTACCACATCGGTTATGGGTTTGTCTGAAAAACCTTTCCACTCACCATTCTGAAGTTTTTGTGTGAATGACCTGACCTTTTCCAGCTCCTCCTCAACTTCGGGTTTCTTCCTATCTCTAAGTGCAACATGGTGAACGGCTCTGCCTTCAGTCTCATTGATCTCTTTGCCATCAAACATCGCTTGGATCGCGTCTGAAAGGCCACATTCCCTGGAAAGGGAAATCAGCTCATTCATAATGTTTGCTGACACTTCGTTTTTTGAGAAATCGAAATAGAAATCGTTGAAGCTGAAAGTGAACTTATCCAGATGGGCAGGATTATCAACCAGCTCTTTGATGCTGATTTTGTGATTAGCATATTCACTAAGTTTCGCCCATGACTTGGTAGTCGTTGGGTCAATTTTTGGTAACATGATATTTGGTTTTTAGAATAGCCCTGGAAGGATATTTTCCCTGACAAAAAGGTAATAAGAATAAGCTATAAAGCCAATCAGATATACCATTCCCTCTGCACGGTCCAGCTTGTACTTGTTTAGTGTAAACATGAATATGAACAGCATAAACGTACCAAGCATTACAATGTAAAGGTCCGTATTGAGAGAAGCTGTGTAAACGAGAGGTGCATGAACAATGGATGTGGCACCTAATACAAGCAACAGGTTGAAAATATTGGACCCGACAATATTACCAACAGCCAGGTCTGATTTTTTATGGAATGCAGCTACGGCTGAAGTAGCTAGCTCAGGGAGTGAAGTACCAGCTGCCAGAATAGTTAAGCCGATCATTTTATCACTCACTTTAAAGAATTTAGCGATTGTTACTGCATTTTCGACAATTAGATTACCACCAAAAACCAGTCCCACAATACCCAGCACAATCATCACGGTTGTCTTTAAGCTTCCGTAGATCTCTATGTCTTCCGCTATTTCTGCTTCTGGATTTCTACTTAAGTTCATGAAGATGTAAACCAGGAAGAGTACAAACATGGTAAGCAGTATGATGCCATCTTTTACATCCAGGCTGTTTTTTTCAGCATCGAAGAAAAGCGCATCATTGACCAGGATGAAGAAGATGAAAGTAGCAAGCAATGAGTATGGCACTTCTTTCCATAATGCGTTTCTTTCTACTGTGAGTGGATAAATAACTGCGGAAATTCCTAAGATGAGGAAGATGTTGAAAATATTGGATCCGATAATGTTGCCAAACACAACTTCGTTTGCACCACTATCTACATCTGTCACTGAACCGGAAATAATGTTTACCACCAACTCCGGAGCTGAAGTACCCATAGCAACCACAGTCAGACCAATGGCTATGTCAGAAACATTGAAACGCTTAGCTAAGGATGAGGCTCCATTTACCAGGTAATCAGCTCCTTTGATAAGGAGTACAAACCCTACGACTACAAGCAAAAAATTTAATGCTATGCTACTCAATTTAGTTTTCGGTTAGATTGGTGACTCACTGTTTAGATAACTAGAATAATTAATCTATCTAATCTTCGCAAATTAACACTTTTGAACTATTTAATCCAATTATTAGAGATTCGATCACAAATTCAAGTCATTCAGTAAGTTATGGATTTTGCTTTTCAATTTTTTTTCTGTTTCAGCGTAGCTCGAACCTTCTAAATCACTTCTAACCGAAAAATAGAATTTGATTTTCGGTTCTGTGCCAGAGGGCCTTACACTCACTTTCGTTCCATCTTCAGTAAGGTATTGAAGTACATTCGATTTTGGAAAACTGACAGGCTCTTTTTTTCCATCCGAATTAATTTGAACTCCTTCCAAATAGTCTATCACATTTGTTACCATTGAGCCAGCTAGCATTTTTGGCGGTGATGATCGGAAATCCTCCATCATTCGTTTGATTTCCTGGGCACCTTGTAATCCTTTCTTTGTGATTGATTTAAGTTCCTCGTAATAGAGACCGTAAGTTTTATAGATTTCCAATAAAAGCTCAAAAACACTTAATCCCTGACCTTTGGACCAGGCAGCCATTTCGGCAATCATCACGCTACTAGCCACTGCATCTTTGTCACGCACCATTTCGCCAATCATGTATCCATAGCTTTCTTCACCACCACCAATAAATACCTCATCACCTTCTTTCTTTCGGATCATGTCAGCAATCCATTTGAATCCAGTGAGTGTATCATAACATTTCGTTTGAAAGCTATTGGCAATGTCACTAATCAGCTCCGTAGTAACAATGGTTTTGCCAATATACTCATTGCCTTTCAGTCCCTTTTCACTCCATTTCTTCATCAGGTAAAATACCAATAGCGAACCGGTTTGATTGCCGTTAAGCAACTGAAAATCTCCTTCCAGATTTTTCACAGCTATACCTACCCGGTCTGCATCGGGATCTGTTGCCATAACCAAATCAGCATCAATTTCTTTTGCTTTATTTAGCGCCAACGTCATCGCCTCAGTTTCTTCCGGGTTGGGGTAAACCACCGTTGGAAAATTGCCATCAGGCGTCTGCTGTTCTTCTACAATATGGACATTTGTAAAGCCCAACTCCTCAAGTGCTCGTGGTACCATCGTAATTCCTGTCCCATGAATAGATGAGAAGACAATCTTCATGTCGCGATTCGCAGAAATGGCATCAGGTGAAAGTGACAAACCTTTAATCATCTCAAGGTAAGATTGATCCATTTCCTCACCGATTTCCTGGATGAGAGAAGACTCAGATTCAAAATTGATCTCATCTATTGAGTTGATCTTTTTAACTTCTTCAATGACATTTTTATCATGTGGAGGCACCAATTGCCCCCCGTCGTTCCAGTATGCTTTGTATCCGTTGTATTCTTTTGGGTTGTGAGAAGCTGTGATGACAACCCCTCCATGGCAATTAAGATTTCTGATAGCAAAGGATAACTCCGGGGTAGGTCGTAAATCTTCGAAGAGATAAACATGGATGCCATTTGCAGAGAACACATTTGCTGTTGTTTTGGCAAAAGCCCGGCTGTTGTTTCGGCTATCATGGGCGATCGCAACTTTTATATTATCTGAAAATTGGCTCTTTAAGTAGTTAGCAAACCCTTGAGTAGCCATTCCCACCGTATACTTGTTTATTCGGTTCGTTCCGATCCCCATAATACCTCTCAATCCACCAGTGCCGAACTCTAGATCTTTTAGGAAAGCTTCATCCAACTCCTCCTGATTTTGCATCAAGGTTTCGATTTCTTGTTTGGAGGAAGCATCCATGTTGGAGGCATTCAGCCATTGCGTTGCTTTATTTCTTGCATCCATTCTTTCCATTTCAGGCATAGCCTAGTTTTTTCTTCACTCTTATTAATACATCATTTGCAAAATCAGCTGCTTTTGCTTCACCTTTTTGAAGTTCTCCTTCCAATTCTGGCAGATTGGAAATATAGTAATCAAACTTCTCTCTTTCATTTTGAAATTTATCACGAATCAGCTCGAAAAGCTCTTGCTTAGCATGCCCATAGCCATAGTTACCTCCTTCATAGTTTTTACGCATTTGTGTGACTTGCTCCTTTGTAGCCAGAAGTTTATAAATGGAGAAGACGTTACAAACATCCGGATCTTTTGGATCCTCCATAGGTGTGCTATCTGTCACAATTTGCATGATATTTTTCCTTAGTTTTTTCTCTGACTGAAAGATATCAATGATGTTTCCGTAGCTCTTGCTCATTTTTTGACCATCTATTCCCGGGATAGTCATCACATTGTCATCGATTAAGGCTTCAGGCAATACAAATGTTTCACCAAATTGGTGGTTGAAGGATGAAGCTATATCCCTGGTCATTTCCAGGTGTTGCTTTTGGTCTTTCCCTACAGGCACGTAATCTGCATCATATAATAATATGTCAGAGGCCATCAGTACCGGATAATCAAACAATCCTGCGTTCACGTCAGCCAACCGATCGGATTTATCTTTGAACGAATGTGCATTGGCAAGCATCGGGTAGGGGGTGAAGCAGTTAAGGTACCAGGTAAGTTCACAGCAAGCTGGCACTCGCGATTGACGGTAAAATGTGTTGGATGATGTATCAAATCCACAGGCCAACCAAGCTGCCGCTACTGCGTTTACATTTTCTGTGCGAACTTGCGGATCTTTGATGGTGGTTAGCGAGTGCAGGTCTGCTATAAAGAAAAAGGATTCGTTTTCCTTGTTTTTTGATAGTTCTATAGCAGGTATAATTGCACCTAAAAGGTTACCTAAGTGTGGTTTTCCCGAGCTTTGTATACCTGTGAGTATTCGTGCCATTTGTTAAAAATTTGTGCAAACCTATATAATTTGAGGCTTTGAATATCCAGCCTTTAAAACTGAAAATGAAATTAGAGATGAGAGCGATTTTTTCCACTTTAACCCTTGTTATTTTTATTGCTGCCTATGGGCAGTCAAAACTTGTTTTTGAGAAAACAGATCACAATTTTGGAGACATCAGGGAGGAGAGCGGACCTGCTGAGTATACATTTAAGTTTGTGAATGCAGGGGATGAGCCAATTAAAATCACAAGTGTGAAGGCCTCATGTGGATGTACCACTCCGGGTTGGACCAAAGAGGAGGTGATGCCTGGAGACTCAGGATACGTAAAAGCAAAATATAACCCACGCAATAGACCAGGACGATTTAGAAAGTCACTCAGACTTACTTCTACCGATGCATCTTCAAATATGACCCTGTATATTTCAGGTTTTGTGAAGCCTAAACCTAAAACTCCAGAGCAGGAATTTCCTGTATTGGCCGGAGATCTTCGATTGAAATACCGAAGAATGAATATAGGCAAAATCACCACGGAAAAGCCAGTTGAAAAAACATTTGATGTGTATAATTATTCAGACACAGTGACTGTATTGAATGCGGATGAAATGACTTTGCCGGATCACATTAAGATAGAGCTCGTTCAGGAATTTTTAAACCCTAGAGAAATAGGACAAATACGAATTACGTACGATCCCATCAAAAAAGCGGACTATGGATTTGTAAGTGATAATATTCAGCTTAGCGCGAACTCAGAGGAGAATCTTTCCGTGATTGCTGTTATTGAAGAATATTTCCCGGAGATGACTGCTGAGGAGCTCGATAATGCGCCTAAGTTAGAGGTGTCAGAACGTTCTTACGATTTTGGTCGAGTGACGGCAGGTGTAGTGTTAGAAAAGGAATTTGAACTGACTAATGCAGGTAAGGAAAAACTAGAATTGCGCACAGTAAAATCAAACTGTGGATGTATTACCTATGAAATAAAAAAGAAAGGCATCAAAAAAGGTAAAAGCCAAACGCTTAAAGTCTCTTTTGATACCTCGGAAATGCGTGGTAATCAATACAAGTCCATTACGATTTATTCCAATGATCCGGTGGCTCCCACACAAATAATTACCATAAAAGGTAAAGTGGAGAAAGCAGACTAAGAGAAAGTCATTCCTTCTCCCAGATGTTATTAGCTCTGTTCACATCTGCCATATAACCACTCTCATCAATTACAATTGAGCTAATCTCATTGATTGGTGAATCAATAGTGAATTGATAGGTAGGGTGTGTCCACGGCCAATCTGGAAGTACGACTCTTTCGAGATCTGTTTCGTTTTCTTTTTCTCCTCTCATTATTACTAATGGAGCGTAAAAGATTTTCTTTGATCCGTCAGCGAAGGTTACGTAGACGTCCATAGGCATTGGCATATTGCCTTTTCTTTCCAGCGTTACGGTAGTATTTCCATCCGCTTCTGACACAGACCCAATTGCATAATCAATTGTGTGAGTGTGATTCGTCCAAAAATCCAGATACCAGTCCAACTCTAAACCAGATTCTTTTTCAAATACCCTGATCCAGTCATTTGCATCTGGATGTTTAAATCTCCATTGATTATAGAATTTCTTTTGTGCTCGTAAAGTGGTCTTTTTACCTACGAGATAATTCATTTGAGCAAGCGTTATTGCTCCTTTAGTGTATGCAGATCTGCCGTAGGCATAATTTGTGGTAAAGAAATCAGAATGAGTGCTCATCGGCTCTTCTTTACCAGACTGGGTCAGCAGGGTATAGCTGAGGTAATTTCCTTTTTGAGGATTTTCCTGATCACCTCGCACGTATGCAATCGCTTCGTCCTGAACATAGGAGGTGAATCCCTCGTCCATCCATGAATAGTAGCTTTCGTTGAATCCTAAAACCCCCTGATACCAGGAGTGAAGTGCTTCGTGCACGGTTACGCCGAGTAAACTTCCAAAGCTCCGTTCCCCTGTTATGAGTGTAGCCATTGGGTACTCCATCCCGCCATCTCCGCCTTGGATTACAGAATAATGAGGGTAGGGGTATTCCCCATAGTTTTCTTCAATAAACTCGAATGCCTTGACGGTAGCTTCGGGTAATTTATCCCATGCTTTTGTTTTAGCTCCCTCCTGATAAAAGAAGTGAAGTTCAGGCCCGCCATTAACCATTGCTGTCTTGTGAGTGTAATCAGGATCGGCAGCCCAAACAAAATCATGCACTTTTTCTGCTTTGAATTTCCAGGTGAGTGATTCCCCTTCTCTTTTTACACTGACCCCTTCATCTTCGTAACCGTACCCGATTTCGTTAGGGTTTTGAAGGATGCCTGTAGCAGCTATGACATATTTCTTATCGATCGTAATGTTAACTTCAAATTCTCCGTAAGGTGCATAGAATTCTCGGCCGACGTATGGGTGGGCATGCCAGCCTCGATCGTCATACTCAGCCATCTTCGGATACCACTGTGCCATACTATAGTCAATTCCCTCTGCATTGTCCCGTCCACTTCTTCTTATTTGAATAGGCACCTGGCTTTGAAAATTCATATTTAAAACGGTTGCGGAACCTGGTAGGACCGGTTCTGCCAGTTTTACTTCTAATACTGTACCCTCTATTTTGTATATAACGTCTTTATTATCTTGGGTTAATGATTTGATTTTATGATACCCAATCTCTGAATCGTCCAATTTTGATATGCGGTCTCTCACCCTTCCATCCGGATCTTCAATTGTCCTACTTCTGGTGTCCATCATGCTACCGGGCTGAAAAGCATTGAAATAAAGGTGGTAAAAAACCTTGTCTAAGGTGTCAGGGCTATTATTAAAATATTTCAATGTTTGAGTGCCTGTAAACTGGTGGTTATCCACATTAAAATCAATGTCCATTGTGTATTCCACTCTTTGTTGCCAATAAGTCTGCGCGAAGGAAAATGACGTCAGACCGACAAATAAAAGAAGGGAAATAGCTTTCTTAATAAAATTATATTTCATAATCGAAAAATAGTTTAACATTTTATCGTCTTCATGGTTTTGAATATTGTATATTCATAAAACGATTAACCCTGAAGAGTATGGAAAAAATTCTAGACTTTGTTCTACTGATCATTTTCGCTTTTGGATCTGCAATCCTCTTTACGTTCGCTGTAATTTGGAAATTCATCCAGGCAATGTATCAGATTATTTTATCTAAGTAAGTTATACGTCAACATTGGCGTATTTGGCATTTTTCTCAATAAACTCACGACGTGGCGCTACTTCGTCTCCCATAAGCATTGAGAATAAATGATCCGCTTCGGCAGCTGACTCGATTGTTACTTGCTTAAGACTTCTATGCTCCGGATCCATGGTGGTTGTCCATAACTGATCTGGATTCATTTCTCCCAGACCTTTGTATCGCTGAACACTTACCGAATCTTCTTTGCCATTTGGAGCTACTTCTTTCACCACTCTAACACGATCTTCTTCTGACCATGCATATCGTTCAGTTTTTCCTTTCTTGATAAGGTAGAGAGGAGGTAGTGCAATGTATAGATATCCTTTTTCAATCAAAGATCTCATGTATCGGAAGAAGAAGGTTAAGATTAGCGTTCTAATATGGCTACCGTCGATATCAGCATCTGTCATGATGATTACTTTGTGATATCTGAGTTTTTCCATATTGAGGGCTTTTTCATCCTCTTCGGTTCCAAATGAAACCCCCAGAGCAGTGATCATGTTTTTGATCTCGTCGTTATCGTAGATTTTGTGCTCTTGCGCTTTTTCTACATTCAAGATTTTACCTCTCAATGGTAAGATTGCCTGGAATCGACGATCTCTACCTTGTTTGGCGGATCCGCCTGCTGAGTCTCCCTCTACAAGGTATAGTTCACAAACCGATGGATCTTTGTCTGAGCAATCAGATAGTTTGCCCGGAAGTCCTGTACCAGAAAGCACGTTCTTCCGTTGTACCATTTCACGCGCCTTTCGTGCTGCGTGTCGGGCCTGTGCCGCGACAATTACCTTAGAAACAATCTGCTTGGCTTCCTTTGGATTTTCTTCCAGGTATTCCAGCAGAATTTCACTCACACAGGTGTCTACCGCACCCATGGCATCAGAATTTCCTAGTTTAGTTTTGGTTTGTCCTTCAAACTGAGGTTCTGCAATTTTTACCGAAATAACTGCTGTTAAACCTTCTCTAAAGTCGTCACCGCTGATTTCTACTTTTACTTTATCCAGTAATCCGGACTTGTCTGCATAACCCTTGAGAGTTCTTGTAAGTGCTCTTCTGAAACCGGAAACGTGGGTGCCGCCTTCTATGGTGTTAATGTTATTCACATAAGACACTACATTTTCTGTAAATGAAGTGTTATAGCTTAAAGCAACCTGTACAGGTACACCTCCCTTGTCTCCCTCAATGTTGATTGGAGATGGAATGAGGCTTTCTCGGGTATTGTCTAGATATTCAACAAACTCAGAAAGACCACCTTCGGAGAAGAATTCTTCTACCATTGAGTCCCCGTTCTCATCCAGGTCTCGGTGATCGATCATTTTAATTTTGATCCCTGCGTTTAGGAAGGAAAGTTCTCTTAGCCTCGAAGCAATGGTTTCTGAATTGTACTTCAGAATACTGAATATTTCATCATCCGGCTGGAAGTGAATCCGAGTTCCTTTGATATCTGTCTTTCCAATTTCTTTTACCGGAGCTTTAGGCACTCCTCTATTGTACTCCTGTTCCCAAATTTTACCATCGCGGTGCACTGTCGCTTTTAAGCTTGATGAAAGCGCGTTTACGCACGAAACACCAACCCCGTGAAGTCCACCGGAAACTTTGTAGGTGTCTTTGTCAAACTTACCTCCGGCGTGAAGTACCGTCATTACCACCTCAAGGGCACTGCGATTCTCTTTTTTATGAATATCAACAGGAATACCTCGACCATTGTCTACTACCGTAATAGAGTTGTCTTCGTTGATCTCTACAGTGATGGTATCGCAATGTCCGGCCAACGCCTCATCAATGGAGTTATCAACAACCTCCCAAACCATGTGATGAAGTCCTTTTACCCCAATGTCACCGATGTACATTGCGGGTCTTTTTCTTACGGCTTCCAGGCCTTCTAATACCTGGATATTACTGGCCGAATAATCCCCTTTTTTGTTTTGTTTATTTTCTTCCATGTGAAATGATTAAAAAACGCTATTTAAGAGCTTAAATCAAAGATTTTTGAATTTGTACAATTGGCTCGGTCGCGTTAGAAATGCAGTCATTTTTCAACCCTCAAATGTACTAAAAATATCCCTATTGGTCAGGTTTTTGCTTAGCTAAATATTGTTAATATATTCTCATTTTAGACCTAGCCTTTTATGATCAAGATTCATACGCTTTCAACTTTGATTTTACTCATCATTTCTCTCCCTGTTTTTAGTCAAAATAGTGAAGCGGAAGGCAAGCAGGAAGTGGTTTTGGACATTAATAATGCTGATCCTCAGGATAGCGCTGCTGTAGCGCGGGCAGCCTATGAAAAGCGATTGAAACAAGTTGAGGCATTCCGGAAAGGGATGGAAAAAGATCCAAAGCGATTTATGGATTCATTGAATACAATAAGAAATGAAAAGTTGAGAGTAGAAGCATTGCAGCGAATAGAAGCGTATAAATCAAATCCTGATTTAGCGACGTTAAAAGAGATCGATTTATCGAACGCCCAATTGACTGATTTTCCAAGGTTTGTCTTTGAAGCAAGGAATGCGGAGGTGTTGATTTTGGATGGAAATAGTTTTTCAGAATTACCAAAGGAGCTTAGTCAGTTAGCTATTTTAAATCGGATCTATTGGCGAAACAATAACCTTGATTCGAAAGCTAGAATTCCGAGGCTGGAGGGAATAGAAAAACTGGATTTGTCAAATAACAGCCTGAAAAGGCTACCAAAAGTACATCGCCTAGAGGGCTTAAAAGAGCTGGTTTTGGAAGATAACCACTTTACCAAAATTCCTGTTTGGAGGGGAAGGAGGCTAAGAAATTTAGAAGAGCTCGATCTATCAAAGAATCCGCTAATACTAGGTCGAAGGTGGTATTGGCTCTTGAACGATATTCAGATACTAAAATTGAACAAATGTGAAATTTCAGAAGTACATCCCTCTCTCTATAAAATGAAAGGGCTAGAGGAATTACAGCTCCAGGTTAATAAATTGAATACTATTCCCGAGGGTATATCAAGACTTGAGCATTTAGCAAAACTCTCTCTTTACAAAAACAGTATTGATAGTTTGCCTTCAGACTTTTTCAAGCTAAAAAGACTGGAGGTTATTGATCTTTATTACAATAAGTTGAATATTATCCCATCTGAAATTAGTGGACTGGAAGGTTTAAAAATTCTCTATCTATCCTTTAATGAAATATATGACTTACCTGCCGAGGTAGGTGATCTTGAACAACTAAGAGAACTTTATATTCATCACAATCGAATAAGTGAATTACCAAAAAACCTTGCAAATCTTGGGAGGCTTAAAGTCTTGCATTTTCAGAACAACTACATTCCATATTTCCCCACCCAGATATTAGATATGGAAAGTCTGGTGGATCTTGATATTTCCGATACGGACATTACACACATTCCCAATGAAATTGCAAATATGAACCTAGAGACTTTTTTCTGGAGGCATCTAGAGATTGACCTGAATGACGAGGACCAAGCTGAAACAAAAGAAGCACTGATTAAATTGCAACAAAATGGGGCCAATGTGGTTCCTTCATTGAACTTGGCTACAACTTCTTTTGACTGATCTTTTTTGTCTTAAATTATTGAATTTTCTCCTTTAAAAAGTTCAATTTTGACGCGACCTAACCTCTATGGAAAATATGAATTGGCTTTCGCGTCTTTTAGCAGTACTTTTTTTGTGTATTGCTTTCATTGTAAATGCTCAATCTGATCCGATTGCACCACAGGTGCCAAACGAAAAACAAATCTCTAATTCGGATGGAATTTGGTTGGGGTTTTACACCAAATACCATTTCAACGATAAGTGGGCTTATTACGGTGAGTATCATGTCCGAAAGAAAAATGGCTTTCAGGACATGGCACAGGTTTACCTTCGTTTCGGGGCAACATATACTATAAAGGAGTATTTGGACTTCACCGCAGGTGTGGTTTTGCCATTCTACTGGGCACCAAATCCGGAAGATCCAAATGTAGATGACATAGTGCCTCAATATAGGCTTTGGCAGCAAGCGGTTTTAGCCACCCCGTTTGATCATATCAAAGTATTTCATCAGCTAAGGACGGAGCAGCGATGGAGACGTGATTATACTAAGGATTCACCTTTTAATTTGACGCATCGTTTTAGATATAAGCTCACTATTTATGTTCCGCTAAATAAACCTGAGTTTAGAAATCATACACTCTTTTTATCAATGTATAATGAGATTTTTATTCAGGCAGGAGAGACGATCGTATATAATCATCTGGAGGACAATAGAGCTTTTCTTGGGATAGGTTACAATCTTAGTGAGCAATTTCAGATACAAGGAGGATATATGTTTTCATTCAGACATAAGAACTCACCGTATCATTACGAAAAGCGGCACATTTTCAGGTTAAGTCTGTATCATCATCTGGATTTACATTTAGGAAGTCATAGAGAGGAAAGACCTATTCCAATTCACTAATAAAGTCCACTTCCCAGCATTACCAGTGTGCAGGCGTTGATGGTTTCTATGCCATTATCAGAGGCTTTTTTTGCAAAAGTTGGATTTTCTGATCCCGGATTGAATATGATTCTTTTTGGGTTTAGAGATATAATGTAGTCTTCCCATTCACCCTGATTTTGAGGACCTATGTACATGGTTATTGTGTCAATCTCATCTACATGAGGCTTTTCTTTTAAGTCTAGAATTTCAGCACCAAATACTTCACCTTTCTTAATGCCAATCGGCACTATTTCATGGTTTTTCGATTTGAGTCTCTCAGCTGCGAGGTATGCGTATCTTGCCGGGTTGGGGGTGGCGCCAAGGATGGCGGTTTTTTTGTTCATTGAGTTTTGCTCTTACTTTTCGTTACTGCAAATCCAATATTCAATCCGAAAATGACCGGAAAATGAACAGAGGACTTGATCTCTTCATTAAAGTATGGGTCAAGGCGGTCATTCAATAGGGTTAATTGACTGGGTTTGTAATCCTTTTTGTAAGATCTACTGGCAATCCCTACACCTATGAAAGCATCTATGGTCAACCCTGATGAACCCACATCCTTCATCCATCTGTTGCCTACTAACAAGCCATACCCGTAACTGGTTTCAATCAGGTTTCCAGTTAGCTGCGGAGGGGGATTTCTCAGGGTATCCAAGTGATTTACCTGATTGTTTACATACTTGAAATTGACTTCATGTCCAAAATAGAACATGCCTAGCTTAGAGTCAGCATGATAGAATTTTTGTCTGAAATGAAGTTTAATTCCTCTTCTGTATAATTCATAATCTCCGATTTGATTGTCAGGAATGAAAAAAGGTGAGCGAATGAGATCTAGCTGCAGCTCATAACCCAGGCGCTCCTGAATGTAGTATTCAATAGCAATTGGGAGTTGATCGTCAAGTAACCAAAAAGGATTGGTTCCAACAATGATTCCTTTATATTCATTCACTCGTGGCAGGAAATACCTCAGGCCCCTTTTTTCAGGATGGTAATTTGGCTTGTCCTGAGCGTCTTTATCTTCAAAATCACTAGTGATCCGTGTTTTAAAGATGGGCTGAGCATCTTCGTAGATTGGGCGGTAGGTTCCGGCAGTAGTACCATCGGGATTATACAGAGTCCATTCTCCAATACGTTTGTCATCCTTTATCCTTCCCTTCATTTTTATACTTCCATCAGGATAGTAGCCAATGTAATCTCCTTCTCCATTTTCAAGATCTGCTTCTCCTTCCAGCTGTCCTTTTTCACTGTAGAAATACCACTTTCCTGTTTTTTCTCCGTTTATTATTTTTCCTTTAGCCTTTTGATTACCGCTTGGATAATACTCATTAAACATCCCATCACCATCATTGTAGGTGGCTTCTCCCAAGACTTCTCCAGTAGGATAAAATAGCTTCCAGTACCCGTCTTTCTGGTCATTGATCACTTTTCCAGCCTGACTTAAGCTTCCGTTCTCATGATAGTATTCCCAGGCTCCATTTCTTCGTCCTTTGGTATAAGTTCCAGTGGCAGCTCTTTCTCCATTCTTGTGGTAGTAGGTCCATGTACCTGTTTTTAGTCCATTTTGAAATTCCCCAATCGCCTCGATTTCGCCTGTCTCAAAGTAGTATATCCATTCTCCTACACTCTTTTCATTTTTGTTTGTCCCCTCCATTTTTCTTGCTCCTGAGGGGTAAAATTCGGTATATTGACCTACTCCATCAGCTAAGATAGACTGAGCCTTTAGTGAGCCATCTTCATAGAAATAATTCCAAATGCCGTCTTTTGAGTTGTTCGCATATTTGCCATTGCTTTTTTCACCGTCATTTTCATAGTAGAATTTCCAATGGCCTTCTTTGGAGCTACCATTCAGTGTCCCCTCTGATTTTGGATTTCCATTTTCAAAAAAGTATTTCCAATGTCCAGATGGTGTTCCATCTTTAAACCTACCCTCGGCTTTCCTACGTCCATTTTCATAATAGTAGCTCCATATACTGTCAGGTTGATTTTTGCGATACCATCCATAAGTTTTTAGCGACCCATTAAGGTAGAAGGATTCATAAGCCCCATGAAGCATGGAGTCCTGAACGGAGTAATGATACACTTCACTCACCTTTATACTATCAGAGTCGAAATAGTTCTTTCCTTGTTTTATCTGAGCATAAGTGAATGCAACAGATAGCAAAAAGGTGATATATACACCAACTCTAAGCATGTGTGCTGGAAAGTGCTTTTTTAAATTTTTGTCCCCACTCTTTGGTCTCAGCATCCGTCCATAGCTCAGGATAAAAAATAATTCTCTGTCTTCGAGGAGGGAGATACTTTTGCCAGTTGGTGCCCCCAGAAGCCTTTATCGCTTCAGGGTCTCGCTGCAAATATCTGGTAGCAGATTTCAAATGCTGAAGCGGCCAGTCAACGTTGGCCTTCTGATCTAGCATCTTTAAGTGGTCAATAATCTCCTCGTTCCCCTCGTAATGATCATGGTATTTTCTCAGCAGGTTGCAGTCAGAGAGGTTTTGACCCATCTCAATAAATTCTTTTCCATATTTGGCCTCAAATTGCTTGAGCGTAAGCGTTTTCTTTCCTGTAGCCAGCTCGGTTGCCCCTGCTTTCCAATACAGATATTCATACAGTTTGCTAATGTCTTTTTCTTCATGCAATTCTTCTCGCATAGTCAGGTTTACAAGATTTTTGAAATCCGTAGAATGAATTTCGATTTTTCGGTATTGGGCAGACTGAAAGCCACTGGCAGGAAGAAGCGCCATGCGAAAGGCCAGAAACTGATCTTGATCCATACCATCTGTCATTACATCAAAAGAGTCAATGAGGTGGTCGAGGTAACGATTGATTCTTTTAAGACGCTTTAGAAATGTCTGCTCTCCAACAGGGTCTGTATAGGTAGCTTGCTCCATTTCATTTAGGATCATACGAAAGTATAATTCTGTGACCTGATGGTATAGAATAAAGATTTTTTCATCGGGAATAGCAGTTCGGGGACTTTGCAAACTTAAAAGCGTGTCGAGGTGAATATAATCCCAGTATGTTAGGTAGTCCGAGTACAGCAATCCATCCAGATAGCTGGAAAGATCCTGCCCCATGGCCTCATACTTTTCTTCAAGTTTGGTAAGTTGTTTTAGAATATTTTCATCAATCTTCTTTTCCCCCATAGTAGTTGTCTTCGTTGCGTTTTATGGTTGTAAATTTGGCCCAAAATTTTAACAACAGACATAAACCCTATCCTCTGATGAGTGCAGAAAAGCGAAACTTTGTAGATGAATTTGAATCACCGGATTTTTACGCCCTGGATGATTTGCTAACGGAAGAGCATAAACTGATCCGTTCATCCGTGCGGGACTTTGTGAAAAAGGAAATTACTCCCTACATCGAAGGATGGGCTGAAAAGAATCATTTTCCAGAAGAAATTGTGAAAAAGTTTGGTGAAGTAGGGGCGTTTGGACCTACTGTTCCCACCGAATATGGAGGAGGCGGTCTGGATTATATCTCTTATGGTTTAATCATGCAAGAAATAGAGCGTGGTGACTCTGGAATGCGTTCGACGGCTTCAGTACAGGGCTCACTCGTGATGTATCCAATCTATGCCTATGGATCCGAGGAACAGAGGAAAAAATATCTACCTAAGCTGGCTTCTGGTGACATGCTTGGATGCTTTGGGCTGACCGAACCAAATCATGGATCCAACCCTAGCGGAATGGAAACTCATTTCAAAGATATGGGCGATCACTACCTGCTAAATGGTGCCAAAATGTGGATTTCAAATTCACCAAAAGCTGATATTGCAGTGGTGTGGGCGAAGAGTGAAGAAGGCAGAATTCACGGATTGATCGTTGAGCGAGGTATGGAGGGATTCAGCACTCCTGAGACGCACGGTAAATGGTCCCTGAGAGCGTCTTGTACCGGGGAGTTGGTATTTAGTGATGTGAAAGTACCAAAGGAGAATTTATTGCCGGGTAAAAACGGGCTAGGAGCCCCGATGGGATGTCTGGATAAGGCACGGTATGGAATCGCCTGGGGAGCTATCGGTGCTGCCATGGACTGCTATGATTCTGCAAGGAGGTATTCGTTGGAGAGAGAGCAGTTTGGTAAGCCTATTGGAGCATTCCAGTTAGTTCAGAAAAAATTGGCAGAAATGCTGACAGAAATCACAAAAGCTCAATTACTAAACTGGAAATTGGGTAAAATGATGGATGAGGCAAAAGCTTCAACGGCTCAGATCTCCATGGCCAAAAGAAATAGCGTAGAGATGGCATTGAATATTGCAAGGGAGGCACGACAAATTCATGGAGGAATGGGTATCACTGGGGAGTATCCGATGATGCGACACATGATGAACCTGGAGTCAGTAGTAACATACGAAGGAACGCATGATATTCATTTGCTTATCCTGGGTGCAGACATTACTGGTATTCCGGCATTCAAGTAAAAAAAGAAGAGCGCCACATTTGGGATTGGGGCGCTCTATCAACCTACTCTACTACTCAAAAATCTTTTATTTCATCATGCATTTCGCCATCCGTAAGGATTGACGTCTGCTGTGAATAGCTGGGATTGAACCTTGTCTTTTGAAACATCAAGCACACACTGCATACTCAACTCATTCCATACAAGTTTTTCTACCTCATTTTTAAACTTATCTTCATCACCGTCAAAATGATGCTTGATAAGATCAGACTTACCATGAGCAGCTACCTCTTCGGATTGTCTGTTTCTATAAATGATTGTGTATTCTTTCATGTCGAATGAAGTTTAAATTATAACCCATCGACGTGGGAATTGTTAGTTATTTTTTTTCTGAGTGCTAATTTTCTTTGGAAGCTTCCTGAATAAATCCATCAACTGCTTCAGCCAGAATTATTTTTCTATCCATATATGGAGAGAAGTGTTTCTCCAGCAGGGTATGAAAGCCGCTAAAAACGTTGTTTCGTTGCATATAGGTTTCAGGATATGAAAGGCCTTCAGCTTCAAATAAATCTCTGGAAATCTCGCCAGTAAAGTAGAAAAGGATGGCATGCCATAGCTGTCGAGGTGTTTTATAGCCTTTAACTTCCACCAAATCCCTTATCGTACCGCCAATAAAGTAATTGCTAGATAAAATTAAATGGTGAGCAGATTCATGATACAATAGTTCAGTCCAGTTGCCCTGAACATCATTTTCTCCTGCAGCATTCATAACCACATGGGTAGGAAAAATAGATGTATAAGGTCTGTTTCTGAGGTTCCAATCAGAAGATTTAGCGTAAATAGTTACATCTACTTTTATTGGATCAAAATCCCAGAACTGTCTTGTTAATTTAGTGATCTGATCCACATAGCTCTCCTCTGTGGCTCGAATCAATGGAATATTTTCCTGAAGCACTCGCTTACATGCTCGGAGGTGGTCATTCCAAAAAGCATGGTTATAGGTTGGGCTAAACTTTTTTAGCACCTTCATGTGAGTATTGAACTGATTGGGAATTTCATCAAGAGTGGCTTCTTTGTTAGTTATCCAGTTTTTGAATGCTGTTTGATAATCACTCATTCTCAAATCCTCAGCTACTAACTTATTTCTATAATAATCTACGGCAGCCTTGAGCTCGCTCTTTGCATCTGCATCAAGTTCCATATCAATCATTGTGCTATCTACCTCCTGATTCATAAAGGCTTCTACCCAAAGGAAATGATGCATGTTGAACCAATAGTTCACTGAAAATTGATAATACTTAGTGGTATCCGAATAGGCTATTCTTTCCTGAGAAAAGCAGCTAAGAGCTATAAAAAGAAAAGGAACGAGAATAAGTTTTTTCATAAGTAGAAGACTTTTATTTGATTGAATATCCGTCAGTAGCAAATGAAAATCCTTTGTTGCCACTTTGGCCGATCATTACTGCCTGAATCAAAGGTTTTACCTCGGTATTCCTCGCACTTAATTTCACGATGAAATTAGCTCCTGTTCCTCCTGTGTCATCTTCTCGCTCAATCACATAATTGATGGTGGCCATGGGTGGCAGGCTTATTTGATTACTTAAGTATTTTCGGACTAAAGTTCCATTGGTATTGAAATAATCAATTTTAGAAATGAAAATGGAATCTGCATAGCTGGTATTACGAATGCTAAGTGTCGCTGCAAGTAGGGTCTTTTGGTTATTAGCATCCATGTAGATGTCTGAATAAATGGGCACATAAATTATATCTTCATAAGCCATCTCAGATTTCCTTAGTGGGTCTTCTACTTCCAGATTGGCCAATTCATCAGTGCCGGTATCTTCATTGATGTTTGGGTCCGGCTTAAGACAAGATGTAAGAAAAAATGACAGAATTATTAATAGTAGCTTCATGGAGGTAGATTCTTTTCTGAAAGTTACCCATATCTTGAATCATATATCAATGCCATTGGCCATCAGCTCTGCCAACAAAGGGATACACGCCATAATAATTATTTCTACTAATACGTAACGTTTCATTTTTGCCGCATTTGGCAACATAATCACTTGCGGTGGATCCTTTTTGTTCTGCTTTTTTGCTCGTGCAATCATGACAGTAGGATAAATGGAAAGCAATCCCACGACGATAAAGAGCGAAATTTTGATCAGAAAGAGTGTATTGCCAGTGTAATAGGTGCCTCCTTTTCCAAAGACCATCCAGTTAAGCAAACCGGTCCCAACCACCATCAACGCTGAAAGCCCATAAATTCCATCAATAGCGCTGAGCTTTTTTAATGACTTCCAGGAGATATTGTTTTGGATTATGATCAGTTCCGCTACAAGGGAGCAGAAAATGGTTATGATGAAAAGTAAGTGAATGTAGGTGTTTAGTGCCAGGTTGAGCATGCTGAGGTAACGACAACCATTATTGGTTAGTTTCATAAAAAAGGTTCGACTTTCACCGTACAAAGTGTAGCCGAACCCAACCAACTATCCTTAGATAGTTCTTTTGAATGGAGCTCCAACAGTTAAACCATTCATTTTTTAACCAATTAGCGTTCTAGATTAATCACTTTGATTGATTTATAAACCATGGATGAAAGACATTTTTTTAAAAATACCCTAAATAGGGTAGCGTTATTGGCAATTTTTTATCATTTGATAATATAATCAGTCATTATTGTCTCCCTACGGATGTATCTAATCCGTATAAAACGTGAATTAATAAATACCATTTTTTGGGGATTTACTTTGGTATATATCTCATCTAGTTTAGCTCATGTAATTCACAACCTGACAATGAAGTATGAGGATTGTATTGCTGATTGTTACATTTTTCGTTTTAAGTAGTGCCCGATTCAATACTGATGGCAGGTCTGCTCAAAAAGAAGTGCAACACCTTAAAGGAATGAAATCAAATCAGGATGATAGGATTGATTTGAATGAACCATGGCCATTTAAAAACACATTGAGTAATGCGGATCCGAATATCGTGGAGCTATTGGATCAGGTTGAATTTTCAGAAAGCTGAATTGGTAAGCTAGATCCTATTCATCAATTCCTTTAGCAAGACAACCAGGTCTTTTTCTGCACCTTTAGCTGTGGCAATTATATCTTCAATATCAATGGGCTCCAGGTTATCAGGATCGCAATTATCAGTAAGCACTGAAATAGCTGATACCGGCAACCCCATTTGATTAGCAGCGATAACCTCCGGAACTGTACTCATTCCAACTACATCAGCACCAATCATTCTCAAATGTCGATATTCAGCTCTTGTTTCCAAACTAGGGCCTGCTACTGACACGTATATTCCTTTATTCAATTTTATGCCTTTCTCTTTAGCTATCGATTGGAGTTTATTATTCATTTCGTGATTATAGGGCTGACTCATATCCGTGAAAATTTGACCGAATGCGGTGGCTTCATGTCCTCTCAAGGGATTGTCAGGCTGAAGGTTAATGTGATCATCTATCAACATTAATTCACCCTTTTTCCAATCTAAATTCATACAACCTCCTGCATTGGAAATAATCAACTTCTTGATTCCCAGCATCTGCATGACACGTACAGGGAAAACAACCTGTCCCATGCTGTGACCTTCATAGTAATGAAAACGTCCTTGCATGGCCACAACCGTTTTTCCCTCCAGCTTACCGTAGATCAGTTTGCCTTTATGAAACTCCACGGTGGCAATAGGGAAGTGAGGAATATTGGCATATACAAATTCCTTCTCTACCTCGATTTCATCGGTCAATGCACCCAGGCCGGTTCCAAGTATGATGCCGACCTCCGGATTTTCAAATCCTTTCTCCTTGAGAAACTTGACCGCAGCACTAACTTTTTCAATCATTTGCATAGCGTATATCTATTTTTATGGTTCTATTTTGAATAATCTCTAAATTGACCTGAAATTAATTAGACTCCAATCACAATGAAAAAATTTCTTATTGCCTTACTCGCCCTCGTTTCATATTTGCTCAACGCACAAACACCTATTACATCTACGAAGATGCAGTTGTTTGGGGATCACTTGTTTATCCAACTCAGTGTGGATGGATCTGAACCGCTTGATTTCATTTTTGATACAGGAGATGGATTGCCAGTTATTGATTTGGATGTGGCAAACGAACTTGGTCTCGACCTAAATCATAAAGCCTCAAAAACCAGTGCGCAGGGAGCTGTTAAAGGAGCGTTGATAGATCACAATACGATTGAGCTGAATGGAATTCAGTTGGAAAAAGACATCCAACTATATGCTACCAGTCTACGGCACCTGGAAATGAGTATTGGTAGAAATATAGATGGAATTATTGGTTACGATTTACTTCATCATTATGTGGTGAGATTGGATTACAACAAAGGGATGTTTGAACTGTATGATCAGAACGCTTATCAACATGATGGTTTTGGAGAGAGTTTTGAGTTTAAGCTAGACAACTACATTCCACACATAGAAGGTGAAGTAACCTTGAATGATGGCGAAGTTCTAAGTGGTGACTTTTTTATCAATACGGGTGCGGGTACTACACTGGATTTCAATACCAAATTCGCGGATAAAAATGAGATTGTTAATAGAACAGGTGAACATTTTTCCTATCCTGTTGCTGGCTTGAGCGATAAGGAAACAATGCACTATGAAGGTAGAGTTCAGAATTTTGGATTTGGCACTTTTGACTTTTCTAAAATGCCCATCGGAATAAGTACTGCGAAGCATGGTATCCAGAATAACAAAAAAGTAGCTGGAATAATGGGTAATAAGTTGTTGAAACGATTCAATATCACATTTGATTATTCCAGGGAGAAGATCTATTTCTTAAAGAATGAAAACTACAATGATCCATTCTCAGTAAACGCGAGCGGCATTTACCTTCAGCTAAGTGAAGACATGAGTAAAGTGCTGGTGCATCGGGTATATGATGCCAGTCCTGCTAAAGTTGCAGGAATCAAAACAGATGCGGAGATACTAAAAGTAAATGGAAAAGACGTGAGTGAATATACATTACCTCAGCTGCGATCGATTTTGGAGGAGGTGAATAAAGATGTTGAACTCACTGTTTGGCAAATGGGGCAGGAGCAAACCTTTACGCTCGATCTTAATCAACTGATCTAGCGTCCACTAACGTCATCAATAGCCTGCATGATAATCTTGCAGGCTTTTTTTATTTCCTCTTCCGTGATAATCAGTGGTGGAGCGATTCGCATGGATCGATCGTTAAATAGAAACCAATCTGTAACTACACCTAATTCAATTGCACGATCAATGATTGGCTTAAGAATGTCATATGATTCAAACTCGACCGCCATCATTAGTCCTTTGCTTCGCACTTCTTTAATCATTAGGTGTTTAAGTAAGTCATGAAATAATTGCTCTTTCCGGGCTATTCCATCCAATAGATTTTCTTCCAGTATTGCCTGCAAAGTTGCTAAAGAAGCTGCACTGGATACCGGGTGCCCGCCAAACGTGGAAATGTGACCAAGCACAGGATTGTTGGTAAAAACCCCCATGATTTCTTTTGATGAGATAAAGCATCCAATGGGCATGCCACCTCCCATTCCTTTGGCGCTAACGAGTACATCCGGAACTATCCCATAATGCTCAAAAGCCCATAGTTTTCCTGTTCTCCCAAAACCACACTGAATCTCATCCAGTATCAGAAGAGCACCGGTTTCCTTGCATTTTTTTTCAACTTCTTTCCAATAATCACTATCAGCATCCCGAACACCTGCTTCACCTTGGACGGTTTCTATGACTACCGCAGCAGTATCCTCATCTATGACGTCAAGAGACTCAGTATTGCCAAAATCCATGTGAGATACACCGGGTAATAAGGGGCGATAGCTTTGTTTGAAATCTTCACTGCCAGTGAGTGATAAAGCTCCATGTGAGGAACCGTGGTATGCATCCTTACAGGCAATAATTTTAGCTTTCCCTGTATATCTTTTGGCAAGCTTCATAGCCCCCTCTATTGCTTCACTTCCTGAGTTGACAAGGTATACTGAATCCATATTGTCAGGTAGGGTTTGAGTAAGTGCTTCAGCAAGTTTGACTTGAGGACTCTGCACGAACTCCCCATAAACCATCACATGAAGATGCTTGTCCACCTGATTTCTTATTGCATCTACAACTCTAGGGTGACGATGGCCAACATTGGATACCCCAATACCTGAAATCAGGTCAATGTATTTTTTACCATCAGTATCCGTCATGTACACACCTTCGGCAGAAATCATTTCCAGCATCAGAGGAGCATCAGATGTTTGAGCCAAATGGTTGAGAAAAAGCTGTCTGTTTGAAAGCATAGCGCAAAGATGCAATGCGATTTTAACTATTTGATTTTAAAGTGTGATTATTGAAGGAAAATCAAGATCAGCCTTTTAGTTATGTTCAATCATTAGTATCTTACTAGTGATACTCACTAATCACCTAACCACTATGACACTTTCGCTCCCTAAAGTGAGCCGTAAGAATACGGTTATTTTCACTACGTTTCTAATTATCATTGGTGTGTTTGCATACTATTTCCTTGTATATGTGCAGGGGAATGAAAAAGAAATCACAGAAAGAGCTTATCGGGTTCTGCACAGAAAAGCACTAAATATTCAGAATAAGAGTAAGGGGTATGAAAAGTATTTAGGGACAGTATATGATGAGGTAAGTCCAGACTTAAAAAAGATTTTCAAAAACAAAAATGATGAAATAAAGCAATTAAACGCTCTTACAGAGAGGTACTATTCGCAGTTAGAGGAATATGACTACAATCCGGATACTGCACGCAAAACTGATCAGGCAAAAAGAAGATTAAGGGAAAATATTGATCGGGCATATAAGCGGTTAGATAATCTGTACCGAGAATTAGAATTGGATGTTAGCGATAATATCAAATCGATATTAGAATCAGCGGCACCAGAAAATGTTCATGTTGATTTTTTTCAGGAGGGTGAGGTTTATTACGAGCGAAAAAATTACTATCTGGATCAAAATTCCTTCACTTGGTTTATTGAAAAAAACGATAAAGAAGAGGGGTTGAATTCCTGGGTTCAATTCAGTGAATCTTCGGGATCATTTCTGAGAGATATTTTAAAAAATAAGTTCTACCAACAATTCATTTTGCTGAAGGACTTTGAAAACTATTATGGAGAAGGGGAAAATAAATATTCTGTTGCATTTCAGACTTTTAAAAACCCGATAGACCTCAAATCATTAAAAGCGATAGAAGATGCCTCTGCAGCTTTTGGATCCAACCAGGATTCTGTGAGCAACGTTGATGATCCCAAACTAGTCCAGCCGGTCAAAGTAAGTCTTTACAATACTGATTATTTGCTCGTTTTTCATCAGTTCAATATTAAAGGGAAGAAATATTACCTGGGAGGGTTTTTGGAATCGGAGAAATTTAAAAAAGAAGCCCAGAAGGTAGAAATTTTTGTGCTGGTATTAGCCATTCTTACTGTACTGCTGTTAATCATTTCTATGCCATTACTTAAGCTCATTTTCATGAGCTCAATTGAGCGTCTTTACATTAAGAATGTAGTGATGACGGGTGTTTCGATAATTATCGGTGTTCCGATCATCTTATTGATAATCTTCGTGATTTACACATTTGTTTGGCGGGATGGCGAGCGGATGAATAATGAGCTCGAACAGATTTCAAGTCAGATTTCAGCATCCTTTGAGAAAGAGGTGGGAGACATGCTCTACACATTGAATCAAATGGACGCTCGACTCGATACCACCAAGTTAGTTTTGTCTGATGCGGTAGATGTGCTGGATGATAGCACCTATCAGTATTATAATCATGCTTTTTGGGTAAGGAGAAACGGTAGGCCTGAATTGGTTAAAACCACTCTTTCTTTCTCATCGAATAATATCTCATTAAGGGAACGAACCTATGTAAAAAAGGTACTTAAAGATTCTCTATGGACTTTTCGTTATGACACTATCGCTTATGACTGCTTTTTAGAATCGATCATTTCCTGGAGCGATTTCAGCAAGGAAACCGCCATTTCTGTGCCTTCTCGCCTGGAAAACAAAGGATATCCTATAGCAGCTATTACCAGCCAAATGGGGAGTGTCATGCATCCGATTCTTCCACCGGGATATGGTTTTGCAGTGATCAACCCGACAGGAGAAGTGCAATATCACAGTGAGAAAGACAGGATTTTGCAAGAAAATTTTCTGGAAGAGTCTAATGAACCGGCCCGCTTAATTGCAGCGATTCACTCCCGTGTGGATGATTTCGCACACATAAGATACCGAAATGTAAATCATCAGGCCTATATCAAGCCTATCAATTCTATGCCTCTGTATCTGGTGGTATTTTACAATAAGGAATATCGTAACGCTAAGATTCAGGGAGTTATTAGCATATCAATTATTCTGCTCCTGGTCAGTTTTGGTATGGCTAGTTTAATGATGCTGATTCTGTACATTTTACAACAAAAACGATCCAAGCTTAAAATCAAAAGTTTCTTATTTCACTGGATCAAGCCTTGTAAAGAAAAGTCAGCCGAGTATTTGTCTTTAGCTGTGCTTTTCATCATAGTCACTATTTTGATGAGCATTCTTATCCTTTTTCAGGAATCATGGGGTATTAGGGAGTATGATATTTTATTTCTATTCGTCATCACCAATGCGTACTTATTCATGGTTGCTTACTCATGGCTCTCTGACGGAAAAAAAGATAAGCGGCTACATAATAGAGAAAGGAAACGCTTCTTTGGTTCTTTCATTTTTTTCCTTGTGGTAGCCAATATTATTTTCTTTTATTCAGTGAAAGATGGAGGGCTTGAGGTACTAATCCAGAACTGGTGGGTATCGCTTTACCAAATTATCCTTATCACAATTGTACTGATAAGTAATAGGTACCATCAGCTTTTGGATTTCATAAACGAGCGCCTCTCTCTTGATAAAATCATTTTTGAAAAGCATGGATATTCGTTTTATTTATTCATTTGGCTGGTAGTTAGCAGCGTACTTCCGGTGTTGTATATTTTTCGTGTCAGCTACAATGAAGAGACCAAAATTTGGCAAAAATATGACCAGTTAGCTATTGCTGAGAGTTATCATCAGAAGATAAGAATTCTAGATAACTGGGTGCAGGCAATAGAAGATGACTCACTCAGGAATGATTATTTCAATTCCAGATTGACATCAGCTAAATATGCCAACATTGAGAAAATAGAACGCAGGGAGGATACACTGAAATGTACTTTTGGCAAATCTATTGCAGATCAAATATTTGCTTCCATCCGTCCTCATTACAATAATCTTATTGTGAAAAGTAAAGGGTTTGTTTATGATGGCTCTCATGATTGCAACTATCACTGGAGGTATACCACTGAGAAGAGAAAAATTGCGGGGGCTGACTCTTCCAATATTGATTTTTTAGTTCTGCATTATCGCGGGAGTTATGATCCCTTGGAAAGGAGAGAAAGCGGTCGGACAATTGTTAAAAGCAAATTGGATCAGCTAGAGATGTCCACTTTTAGCACATTCTCTGGCGCCACTTTTGTAGTGATCATTTTGGTAGTTCTTGTATTCATCTACGTGTTGATCGAATACTGTGCAAACAAGATATACGCACTTCAATATGCAACTTTCAAAAACCACCTTCCACTTGAAATTGAAAACTTTAAGCAAGTGGCCAGTGATAAAACAAATGACAAACTGGCCGATCGATTGCATCCTCATATCATTTTACTAGGCCTGCCAAAATCCAATAAAAGCAAGCTATTGCAGTCTTTGGGCTCATCCAATAAGGTGATCGATCTTATTGATATGAACCATAATGACGATTGGGGAAAGATTATGAAAGCTTCTTATAAAAAGAGCAGAGGAGTCATTCTTGAAAATTTTGAATATGGTATCTCTTCTCATGATTTTAATATAAAGCGACGGGCAATATTAGAGAAACTTATCACAGAAGAGGTGTCTCAACTCGTGATTTCAACGAATGTTCATCCGCGAGCAGTAATTGAATTCTACGAGGTAGAGTTGGCAAAAAAGGAAGTAGTGAACATTTCTAGTTATACTTTGGAAATAGAGGTGTGGAGACAATTACTTGGAGGCTTTATTGTGGTTCATAATCCAATCAAGCAAACAGATGCAATTGATACTGAATTAAACAAATGGGTAGAGACAGAGGAATATAAAAATCTGTTTAAACAAGAACTTAATAAGGGAACTTTTTTACCCACACTGCTTCCAGCAGTGAAAGACTATTTCATTAAAATGAGGGAAAATGTTGGTGACGAGCGACTTGTCGATAAGGAAGACATAATTCTAAGAATTCAACTATTAGCTGAAAGTTATTACCAGGGGTTATGGAATACACTTTCAAAAGAGGAAAAGTACGTCATATATGATTTGGCAGCTGACAGATTCGTCAATGCAAACAATACTACCGGAATACGTAATCTTTTGGAGAAAGGATTGCTTGTTTATGATCAGGAGTTAAAAATCATGAATGAAAGCTTCACCAACTTTGTACTAATGGTGATCAAGAAAAGTGAGGCGCTTAAAATGGAAAAAGAAGTAAGAGAAAAGGGCACCTGGAGTACAATTAGTACCGTATTAGTCTTAATTCTCTTGGGAGTATTGGCTTTCCTATTCCTTGCAAATCCGGATTTCTTTCACAACCTTAATGCACTTATGAGTGTACTAGTGGGTATTTTCGGACTTTTGACTCGATTCGGGTCTGTTTTCGTTGGTGGGAAATCAACTGCTCAAAATGGCAGTGGTTAAATTAGCCCTTACGCTGGATCGCTTTTTTGGCTTTATCCACTATATCGTTCACACCAAGTCCATACTTATCCAATAAGTCTGCTGGCTTTCCACTTTCGCCGAATTGGTCGTTTACTGCCACGAACTCTTGCGGTACCAAATCATTTCTTACAATTGTTTGAGCGATACTTTCACCAAGCCCACCCGCAATTTGGTGTTCTTCCGCAGAAACAGCACACCTGGTTTTAGAAAGCGACTTAAGGATGGCTTCTTCATCCAATGGTTTGATCGTGTGGATGTTGATTACTTCAGCAGAGATACCCTCCTCTGCCAGAATCGCCTCAGCTTCGATTGCTCGCCACACCAAATGTCCCGTAGCAAAAATGGATACATCAGATCCTTCAATCAATGTAATCGCCTTACCGATTTCAAAAGGCTGACCTTTCATAAACATCGGCCATCCGGGTCTACCAAATCGAAGATAAACCGGACCGTGGTGATCAGCGATAGCTATCGTCGCTGCTTTCGTTTGGTGATAGTCACACGGGTTAATCACGGTGAAGTTCGGTAGCATTTTGGTCATGCCAAGATCTTCAAGTACCTGGTGTGTTGCACCATCTTCTCCCAAAGTCAGTCCGGCATGCGAAGCACAAACCTTGACGTTCTTCTCAGAATAAGCGATAGACTGTCTCAGTTGATCATATACACGGCTCGTTGAGAAATTGGCGAATGTTCCTGTAAATGGAATCTTACCGGCGGTTGCTAGTCCGGCCGCTATTCCCATCATATTAGCTTCAGCGATCCCAACCTGAAAAAATCGCTCTGGAAATTCTTTTTGGAAGGCATTCATTTTTAGTGAACCAGTCAGGTCGGCACACAAACCAACAATATTTGGGTTGCTCTTTGCGGCTTCTAAAAGTCCGTCACCAAAACCGGAACGCGTATCTTTCTTGTCAGTATAAGTAAGTTTTGTCTTCATTTAGTTTTGGTGATTTTAATAGTCTCCTAAAGTTTCTTCTAACTGGCTCAGCGCATCCGCAAGCTGCTCATCATTAGGAGCAACCCCATGCCATTTATGAGTTCCTTCCATGAAGTCTACTCCTTTGCCCATCTCGGTGGTCATCAGTATCATAATCGGCTTTCCATTCCCGGATTTTAACCTTGCAGCTACTAATGTTTCAATCAATTCCTTCAACTCATTCCCATTGCACTCCAGTACGTCCCATCCAAAGGACTCATATTTAGCTTTCAGATTTCCCAGGCTATTCACTTCCTCCAGTGGCCCGTCAATCTGCTGACCATTATAATCAATGGTGGCAATTAGATTGTCAACCTTATTATGGGCAGCAAAAATGGCCGCTTCCCAAATCTGCCCTTCCTGTTGCTCACCGTCTCCCATTAACACGAAAACATTTCGATCATCTTTGTTCAGTTTCTTGGCAAGGGCAACCCCAATGGCTGCAGAAAGCCCCTGACCAAGCGATCCAGATGCAATTCTTATTCCTGGTAGTCCTTCTTCCGTAGCAGGATGTCCCTGAAGCCTGGAGTCTAACTTTCGAAAAGTTGCGAGTTCTGCAGTATCAAAAAAGCCTGCTCTTGCTAAAGTGCTGTAGAAAACCGGGGAAATATGACCATTCGAAAGAAAGAAAACATCTTCACTTTTACCTTCCATATTGAATGAAGGGTCATACTTCATGATGTGATTATAAAGTGCTACGAAATACTCTGTGCATCCAAGAGAACCACCGGGGTGGCCTGAATTTACGGCATGCACCATACGCACGATATCGCGCCGTACTTGAGAACAAATTTTTTGAAGGTTTTCCAGATTAGGAGGGTTTGACATTGGGCTCATATTTTCAAGGTGGCAAATGTAATAATACAGAATATAAGTGTCCTTCATTTTGTTATTATCTAATCCAATTGTGGAGGAATCTGAAGGAAAATTGATTTTTGATGAAGTGTATAATTATTTGATGAAACAACTAAATCAATAGATAAATGGTAACTTATTTGAGATATTACTAAGAAATAACTTTCTTTAGGGGTATTGAAAATTAATTTTTAACCAAACAAAGTAAAGTATGAAGAGGATTTTACTACTTACTACTTTGTTCTTTATCGCTATCTCATGTTTGATAGCTCAAAGGACAGTTTCAGGTAAGGTCACCGATGATGCCGGTGAAGCGTTACCTGGAGTGAATGTTGTGATTAAAGGCACAACGACAGGGGTTACAACCGACCTTGATGGTAATTATCAAATTGCTGTTGAAGATGGTGCTACCTTAATTTTCTCTTATGTAGGTTTTGAAACGCAGGAAGTTTCTGTTGGTTCAAGGACTACTATAGACTTATCGATGAGTGGCGCTACTGAATTGCAAGAAGTTGTCGTAACTGCTCTTGGTATTACAAGAAAGAAAGATAATGACATCAGTTCAGCAAGTATTGTTAAGACTGATGCGGTTGAGCGATCTGGAGAAGTAGGACTAATTCAAGGTCTTGCCGGAAAGTCATCTGGAGTATTAATTACTCAAAATACTGGAGATCCAGGAGCAGGTGCATGGATTCAGATTAGAGGTCAAAACACAATTAATGGTGCGACTGGTCCTTTGATTATTGTTGATGGAGTCCCAATGTCAAATAGTTCTTATGGAGCAGGTACTGCTGGTGTTGTACAGCAGTCTCGTTTAAATGACCTAGCAGCTTCCGATATTGAAAGCATGACCGTATTAAAAGGTGCTGCAGCTGCGGCAGTTTGGGGTACAGCTGCTGCGAATGGTGTACTTGTAATCAAGACAAAAAAGGGTCGTGTAGACGGTGGTAATTTCTCAGTTGATTTCAATGCTTCATGGTCAATTGATCAAATTAATCGTGAACATGAAAAGCAAGGCATCTATGGTCAAGGAACTGGAGGAGTATGGAATGCTAATGCCTCTGGACTCTCTTGGGGAGATAAAATCGCTGATAGAGCAGGGGGTGCTGATGCCGTTGATACTTCTGGCCCTTTCTTCGTGGGTGACCAAACCGGTACTACTTACTACCCTGTTACAACCAAAAATTCGAGAGATGTTTTTAATGAAGTTAACAGAGATCAGATTTTCAGAGATGGATCAACTTCCAATTACTCTTTAGGAGTTAGCTACGTAGGTTCTGATCAAAGTAATACCTATTTCGGAATTAACAGACTTGATCAAAAAGGGATTGTCAATGGATTTTCTGATTATACCAGAAATTCACTTCGTTTAAATCACTCGAGAGAATTCAGTGATCGAGTAAGTGGGAGAATTAATGCTTCTTATATCAATACTGAATCAAATAGAATCCAAACTGGATCTAACCTGAATGGATTGTATCTTGGATACTTAAGAACTGCTCCTGATTTTGACAATACAGATTATAGTGGAACATACTATACTGATCAAAATGATGCAGGAACACCTAGAAGTCATAGATCTTATAGAAACAGGCAAATTGGTCAAGGAGCTGCTATCTATAATAACCCAGGATGGACTATTAATAATAATAAAAATCCAAACAGAACAGATCGGGTAATCTTTACTCCTGAGATTAATGTCAAAATTCTTGACAATATGTCAGTTATAGCACGATACGGTGTGGACTTCTGGTTCGATAAGCGAAGATCATACTTTCAAGTTAATTCTGCAGGAGATTTCACTCAAGGAGGTTACTTTAGAGATGATAGAAATGAGAAAACGGAGAACTTTAACATATTCCTTAACGGAGATAATGAGTTAGGGTCATCCGTATCACTAAACTGGATCGCTGGATATATGCTAGAGTCTACTAGTTATGGGCGATTGAGTACCTCTACCAATGTCTTTTTGAATACTGATCCAAGTAAGCAGTTGGTGACAAATGCTACTAACCCAAATATTCTTGGTGAAGAGTTTAATAGTCTTAACAAGAAAAATGCAGGTTATTATACGTTGAACTTCACTATAGCAGAAGATTTATTGTTAGAAACAACTGGTCGGTTAGAAAGAAGTACTACCCTTACTGACATCAACTTCTACCCGAGTGTTTCTGCAGGTTATGTGCTTACCAATAAACTACTTGGTAATGATGGATTCTTATCCTTTGCCAAAATCAGAGCGAATTGGGGACAAGTAGGTATTGAGCCTCAACTTTATATCAATAGAGATATATTCTTTGCATCAACTGCTGGTTCAGAAGGATGGGGAGATTTTCTGGATGGTGCAAACTATGGTGGTACAGTAAGAAGAGGAGCCGTAAAAGGAAATCCCGACTTAACTCGTGAAACGGTTACTGAGTGGGAAGTAGGTACTGACTTCCGAGTATTGAATGATAAGTTAAGTGTTGGATTTACATACTATAATAGGCTTACTACTGATGCAATTATGGAGATCGAAACTCCTGCGACATCAGGATATGCATCAGCGTACCAAAATGCTGCTGAAATTAGTAACAAAGGAATCGAGATTGACTGGAACTACAATTATGTAGCTGGAAACGGACTGGACATCAACGTGTTTGGTACATTTACCCGCTATAAAAACATTGTAGAAAAACTTCCTAATGTAAGTAGAATCATCCTTAATGGATTTACAAGTACTTCATCTTCTGTTGTTGAAGGAGCTCCATTTGGTGCGATCTATGGAGGTAGATACGCTAGAAATGCAGATGGATCGATTGAGACTGACGCTTCAGGATTCCCTGTCATTGACGATGAGCAGGGTGTGATCGGCGATCCTAATCCTGATTGGAGAGGTTCACTAGGAGCATCAGCTGCCTATAAAGGGTTGAAGTTTTCTTTCATGTGGGAAACAAGTCAAGGTAATGATATGTGGGCTGGTACTTGGGGAGTGCTTCATTATTTCGGTATAGCTCCTGAAACAGCAGTTGAGTCTGTTGCACCAGTAGAGCTCCCTACATATACTGGCGGAACTATTGCACAGGGCGCAACCTTTAGAGGGAATGTTGCAGATTTTGGCGGTGGCCCGGTAGCGCTAGAAGAAAATTGGTATAGAACTGATGGTGGTGGTTTTGGATCACTTGATGAACAATTCGTTAGAGATGCGTCTTGGACTAAACTTAGAGAAGTCAGCCTTTCGTACATGCTACCATCAAACATAGCTGGTAAGCTTGGAATGGAAGAGATAGAGGTTGGTGTTTCTGGACGAAATCTGATTATTATCACAGACTTCCCAGGAATAGATCCTGAGGTTAACTTAACGGGAGCTTCAAGAGGTAGAGGATTGGATTATTTCACCAATCCTGCGACAAAAAGCTATTTGTTTAACCTAAGAGTTCGATTCTAAAAGATTAAATGACAATAGACATGAAAAGAATAATATATTCATTTATCATACTTCTAATGATTGGATTTCAATCATGTGAAGACGTTGTTGAAGGGTTAAATAACGACCCAAACAACTTTAACGATGCACCACTTAATCTTGTTTTGAATCATGCAAATTTAAATGTGGTAGCCATTGCTGAAGCTCATCCTGCAAGGATAGCTACAATGTTTACGGACCAGTTTGGTGGTAATGACCGTCAATATGGAACGCTTAACATTTACAGTACATTGCAGACGGATTACGATGAAGTTTGGGAAGACCTTTTTCAGAGAGGAATTACACAAGCTCAGATTGCAAAGCAAAAAGCCCAAGAGATCGGAAATGACCAGTCTGAAGGTCAAGCCCAAATTCTTGAAGCTTACTTTTTTGGTGAAGCTGCGTTGCTATTTGGAGACATTCCTTTTAGTCAGGTAAATGATCCGGAAATCTTCGATCCAGAATTTGAAGGTCAAGTATCAGTCTTAAACTCTGTAGTAACAATGCTTCAAGAAGGAGCCACTTTAGCTGGATCTTCATCTGCTGACAATAATGTATTTAATACATCGTCTTCTTGGGCTCAAATTGCTAATGCTCTTAGAGCAAGATATTTGCTTGCACTAGGGGATAATGCAGGAGCATTAAGCGCTGCTCAAGCTGCTAATTTCACTTCAAAAGCGAATGACTGGGAGATTGTGCACACAACTACCAATTTTGCTGAAAATCTATTTTATCAGTTTCAGGTAGAGCAAAGACAAGATTATCTTAAAGTCTTGGGTTCGATAGACTACAGTTATATGTCTAAGTTGCTGAATGATACAACTTCTGAATACAAAGGCAATTCTAAAACTGATGAAGGTGGAAGATATGCTTATTATGTATCTTCAGATGGTGAGGATTTAAATACTGAACCAGGTGGATTTGCAGGGATAGATACCAATTTCCCTGTGGTTTCTTTTGAAGAAATTCAGTTGATTATTGCCGAAACATCTGTTGGGACGGACAATAATGCTGCACTGACAGCACTGAATGCGGTTAGAGCTAGTCATGCTACTATGTTTACAACTGGTCAGTATGATCCTTATGTAATTGCTGATTTCCAAGTTGGTGGTGAATTGTATGACGGAACGTCTGAGGATAGTTCACTTATGATGGAAATCATGTTAGAGAAGTATTGTTCAGTTATTGGTTTACCTACCTACAGTGATGTTAGAAGAACCGATAATATGGTTGGTGTTCCAGTAAAAGGCACTGGCACTACTGTAATACCACAGCGTTACTTATATCCGCAAACTGAATCTGCGTCTAACGAAAATTTCCCAGGTTTGGTTGATCAATATACGCCTACGGCTGTGAATCAATAATTGATATACGTCGATTAAAAAAAGGCCACTCATTGAGTGGCCTTTTTTACTTTTGGAGAATGTATAAATTATATATTGCTTTATTATCCCTTCTATCTTTTACTTCTTATGCTCAAGAACCAGAGATTAGCTTATCAGGCCTTGGGATTAGGCCAATATCATCCATTCATGTAGATGATGGTAATTTCAATCTTTCAGGCAGTATCTTTCTTGATTCCAAATGGAAGGAATCTAAGATAAAAATGAATGGTTTTGACAAGATTCATGAATATCCATCAAAAATCAACTTGAAGTCAGGAATGATTCATGTTGAAATACGGGGACAGGAGTATGCCATAAAGTCTTCAAATATTGATTACTTAATCTACTTTGATAATCAAAAGTTTGTGTTTCACAACAAAATTAGTTCGTTGGTTGAGATAATACTTGAAAAAGACAGTGTTTTCCTTTACAAACGATTAAACTTAAAATTAAAAAAAGGGGATTACAATCCTGCGCTTGATGCTGGAGTTAAAAATGACAGATGGATTCAAGAGCCAGTTTATCATATTTCTTTAGGCGAAGAATTACATGAAGTAAAAAATAAAAAAGGGTTACATAATTTTCTCTTGGAGCAAGGTTTAAGAATCAAAAGATCTTCAATGCCAAACAAGAACAATGAGAAGCAATTAATTAGCCTATTGAGTAAATTATATTAATTATGAAAAACCTAGTCACTATAATAATTCTTTTTGGTGCTATTTCTGTGGACGCTCAAGAAAATATCATTTTGAATCATTATGAAATCATTAAGGGTGTCAGTGTAGACCGAATCGAAAAAGACATTCAAAAGTTAGTATCATTTGGTACCAGACATACCATGTCTGAAACGGAATCTGATACCAGAGGTATTGGTGCTGCAAGAAGATGGATCAAGGATGAATTTGAAAAAATATCAGAGGAGTGTGGCGGATGCTATGAGGTGACCATGCAGCGAACACTGGAGAAAGGAAATGCGAAGACACGTATTACGAAGGACACGGAGATAGTGAATGTCCTTGCGATCAAACGAGGAAAGACCTATCCAAATCGATACATTGTGATGTCAGGAGATATTGATAGCAGAATCTCCGATCCTCTCAACTATACTGATGATTCTCCAGGAGCAAATGACAATGCCTCTGGTATGGCTGGAGTATTGGAAGCTGCCAGAGTCTTAGCGAAGTATGATTTTGAGAGTTCGATCCTACTGGTTGGATTATCGGGTGAAGAGCAGGGCCTCTACGGCGGGAAGCATTTAGCGGCTAAAGCTGTAGAAGAAGGATGGGATATTGTAGGAGTATTGAACAATGATATGATCGGAAACATCAAAGGAGTGGATGGAGTCATTGATAATCGGACTTTCAGAATATTCTCAGAGCCAACCAATCCGAAAGATTCGGACTTTCAACAACGAATGCGACGATATTATGGTGGAGAGGTAGACGGCATTTCAAGACAGCTAGCGCGCTACGTGTATAAAATGACTAAGACCTATATGCCTGAGATGAATCCGATGATGATCTATCGACTGGATCGATTTGGAAGAGGAGGGCATCATCGTCCGTTTAATGATGCCGGTTTTGCTGGTGTAAGAATCATGGAAGCACATGAAAACTATACCCAACAGCATCAGGACATTCGAGAGGAAGATGGAATCAAATATGGGGATGTGATCGAACATGTCAATTTTAACTATGCCGCTAAATTAACAGCTGTGAATGCAATCACTCTTGCAGCACTTGCATCTGCGCCCCCGAAACCTCAAAATGTAGCCATTAGCGGAGCAGTTCAGCCATCAACAACACTTTATTGGGATGCAGTAGATGATGAGAGTTTAGCTGGATACCGAGTGTATTTTAGGGAGACTACTTCACCTACTTGGGATATGTATTACGATGTAGAAAAAGATAGAACTGAGTTCACTTTGCAAGGGATCGTTATTGATAATTATTTCTTTGGAGTTTCTGCAGTAGGAATAGATGGAAATGAAAGTCTGGTGGTATTTCCTGGCGAGGTAAAAAGGTGAGTGATAAATCATTTATCGCTAAGCCTCATGAAAGCTCATGAGGCTTTTTTTATGTCTTGAAAATAATCAGTTCTCAATTTCCTTTGGGTAGTTTTCAAAAGTTTGATGATAGTCCCTTTTTATATCCAAATGGTTGGAACTTCCCATAACCCTCTTTTTTACAATTAATTGGTTGTCGTAGGATTTAAAATAGTTGTTTGTTCAATTAATTAAATTCTATGAAAAAAACCTACTTACTTTTAATGATTTGTCTTTTTGTAGCCTCACAATTGATGGCTCAGAGGACGGTAACGGGTAAAGTCACGGATGAATCCGGAGAAGCTTTACTCGGTGTGAACGTTGTGATTAAGGGCACAACATCAGGTGGTACCACAGATTTAGATGGTAACTATCAGGTATCAGTTCAGGATAATAATGCAATCCTGGTATTCTCTTATGTTGGGTTTCAAACTCAAGAAGTTGCTGTAGGCAATAGAACTACAATTGATGTAACTATGGGTGGAGCCACAGAGCTACAGGAAGTCGTGGTTACTGCAATTGGTCTTACAGCACAAAAAAGAGATCTTGGGTACTCGATCCAGGAAGTTGGAGGTAATGAAGTTGATCGGGCTAATGAAGTAAATCTTGTTGCGAGCCTGGCAGGTAAAGCTGCGGGTGTACAAGTAACTTCCTCAGGAGGAACAGCCGGTGCATCAGCTCAGATAAGAATAAGGGGTAACAGCACCATTCAGGGGTCAAATTCTCCACTCTTCGTAGTGGATGGTATTCCGATCGATAATAGCACGTTTACGACGGCTGATTCACCTGAGGATGCTGTCTCTGATCTTGGTTCCGGGGGTGTTAATAATTCAAACCGGGCGATCGATATAAATCCGAATGATATAGAGAGTCTTACAGTTTTGAAAGGACCAGCTGCTACAGCATTGTACGGAGTAAGAGCTGGTAATGGAGCTATTATTATTACAACGAAAAAAGGAGCTAAAGGGCAAGCTAAAATCAACTATTCTTTTGGAATGACTTTCGACAAAGTAAATAAGCTGCCTGACTTACAAACCACGTATGCACAAGGTAGACCGGTTGAAACTTTTGATGGTTCAGGGGTTTTTGTACCTACGTATAGAGGACCAGAAACATTTGAAGGATTTAGTTGGGGGCCGCTTATTTCAGATTTGAGGGTATCAAACAATGCGTCAATGTGGTATCCTAACGGAGCAATTGTTGCAGCAAGTGACCCATCCGCGAGCAATGAAATTCCGGGATCTTATAATAATGCAGAAAATTTCTTCGAGACTGGTGTGACTACTAATCATTATATAAGTGCTAGCGGAGGTAATGATATCCTGAACTATTACATTTCCGCAGGCTACTTATCACAGGAAGGGATTATCCCAAATAATACATTCGAGAGAACTTCAGTAAAAACAACTATATCAGCCAATTTAACTGATAAGTTAAAAGCAACTTTATCTTCTAATTTTATTAATAGTGGAGGGCAGAGAGTACAGAATGGGTCTAATACCTCTGGTGTGATGCTTGGTCTTCTTAGAACAACTCCTTCATTTGATAATAGAGGCGGGGTAGATCCTGATGACGACCCGTCGGGGTATCAGTTTGTAGACGGTACGCCACGAGCCTATAGAGGGCAAGATGAGGGTGTTGCTATTTACGATAATCCATATTGGACAGTTTATAAAAACTTCATGACGGACAATGTCAACCGAATCATTGGGTTTGGACAATTGAGTTATGAATTTAATGACTGGTTTACGCTAAATACGAGAGCGGGGATTGATCAATATTCTGATTTTAGAAAGTTTAGGAATGATATCGGGTCTGCTACTTTTGGAGCTGGTCAGGTGATCAACCACGCCATTAATAATACGGACTTGACAGTAGATGTTTATGGTCTTCTCCAAAAAGAATTGACATCTGATATCTACTTGAATGGTACTATTGGTTGGAATTACTATGATAAAAAGGTAGATAACAGAAGAGAAGATGGTCAAGGATTGGCCTCAAGAGGATTCTTTAATGCTGCCAGTGCTCAATCATTTAGTGTTGTTGAGAGGCCTACTGCCAAGCAACTTTATGGAGTTTATGCTGATTTTAGGCTTTCCTACCAGGAAATGCTCTACTTGAATCTGACTGGAAGAAACGACTGGTCCTCAACGCTTGGATCGTCCAATAATTCCTTCTTTTATCCAGCGGTAGCATTGGGATGGGCTTTCACCGAAAATTTTGATTTAGGAAATGCTATGCCATATGGTAAGTTGAGAGTTTCCTGGGGTAAAGTAGGTAACGATGCACCTTTTGGTTTCACCAACACAGTATTTACACAGGCCAGAGTTCGTGATGGATGGACTACACCAAACGGGGTACTTTTCCCAGCCCTTGGAACGAACTCTTTCGTACCGAACAACTTGCTTGGTAACTCAGAGCTTAAGCCAGAATTTACTTCAACGCTTGAAATTGGTGCGGATTTCAGACTTCTGGGAGGTAGAATCACCACAGATATAACCTGGTATCGCGCATTAACTGAGGATGCAATTATTAGTGTTGACTTACCATATCCAACAGGATATTCACAAACAGTGATTAATGCAGGAGAGATTGAAAATAAAGGTATTGAAGCAGTGATAACCGGAAAAGTTGTGCGATCAAGTGATTTTGAATACGAGGTTGGCCTGGTATTCAATAAGTATCAATCAATAGTAAATGCAATTGCTCCAGGATTGGATGTAATTACAATTGATCCATTTGGTTCTCAAAGAATTCAGGTAGGTGAGCCATATGGTATTTTTTATGGAGGAAGATTTTTGAGAGATGATCAGGGAAGAAAAGTAATTGATCAGACAACTGGTTTACCTCTTCAAGATCCAGTGGATGGAAAAGTGGGTGATCCAACACCAGACTTCACTTTAGGCTTTAGGAATACATTTACGTACAAAGGATTTGAGCTTTCAATGTTGTTTGATTATCGCAAAGGGGGAGATGTATATAACGGTACCTCAGGTGTGCTTAACAACTTTGGTGTAGGAGCTGAAACATTAAACCGAAATGAAGTAATAGTTTTTGATGGTGTGGCAGCTGATGCCAATGGTGACCCGACGGAGACAATCAATACAGTTGGTACAGTCATTGGTGGAACGGATGGTGGCTCTAACTACTATCAAGCCTACGGATTTGTTGGCTTAACAGAGCTTACTGTTCAAGACGGAGGTTGGATTCGCTTAAGAGACGTCAACCTATCCTATAACCTACCTCAATCAATAGTAGGCAAGCTGCCTTTCTCGGCTATCAACATCAATCTGAATGCGAGGAATGTTTTCCTTATCACGGATTATACCGGAATCGATCCGGAGACGAACCTAACTGGCTCGGCTAGTAACGTATTTGGATACGATTATTTCAATAACCCCAACACAAAAAGTTATGGGTTTAAACTGAATGTTACTCTTTAAAATTTGACGAAATGAAACTAAAAATATTTTCAATAATTACATTATTTGTCATGGTCACGAGTTCATGTGACTTTGATGAAGAAATCAATGTAAGTCCGGCTACACCAGCCGATGTGTCTGCACAGGCAATTATTCCAGCTGCACAAGCAGGTTTAGCTTGGGTAGTTGGTGGCGAACTAGTTCGAATCAGTGGTTTATTTACACAACAAATGGAAGGAATAAATGCCCAACAGGCAGATAACTATCGATATCTCTGGGTCCCTGCTGATGGGGATGGTATATATTTCCGGATGTATAATAATGTACTTCAGCCATTGGTAATTATTGCTGAAAAAGCTGAAGCCGAAAATTCTAACCATACTTTGGGAATGGCTCAAATTATGATTGCTCATGGTATTGGTTCCCTGACCGACTGCTTTGGGGATGTTCCTTATTCTGACGCATTTGGTGGACTAGAAGGTAATTTCCAACCTGGGTATGATACACAAGAGTCAATTTATACAACGATCCAGGACCTTCTTGATAGCGGTATTGCTCTTTTGGAGGGATCTGCGGGGAGTGGTCCTGCTTTAGGTGGTGAAGATCTGATATATGGCGGAGATACAGACTCATGGATTGCAGCTGCATATTCCTTAAAAGCCAAGTATTACCTTCGTTTGAGTAAGCGCTCCGCTACTGCATATGGTAACGCTGAGACCGCTTTGGCAAATGCTATTTCATCTTCGGCTGGTGACTTTCAATTATCTTTTGGAACTGCTCCAAATGAATCAAATCCAGCTTACCAATTCTCCCGTGATCGAGGTGGTAATATTGAAATAGATGATTATTTCTTTGGTCTATTAAATGGTCTCAATGATCCAAGGAGGGCGGCTTTGCTAGTGGAGGACGCAACAACACCTTCAGGATACACTATTACACTTAATAGTCAAACCTACTACACTACCATTGATGCACCCGTTGTATTGGCAAGCTACGCAGAAATGAAGTTTATAGAGGCGGAAATCGAACTAATGGAAAATGCTGACATTCCAGCTGCAGAAGCTGCATTGGCAGAAGCTATTGCTGCATCAGTTACAAAGATTGCCGGATCAAATGATGCGGCGTATGTGGCTACAAACTCGGCGCTGGCAGGCCTTGCAGACGATGCAGAGAGGTTGGAGCAAATTATTACTCAAAAGTACATTGCGATGTATTCAAATGGATTAGAACCATGGACAGATTATAGAAGAACAGGCTATCCAGACCTTACTCCTGTAGCAAATGGAAATAATTCATTTAATCTCAATGGAGAAATTCCAAGAAGATTGTCATATCCAGACACTGAGATACAATTGAACAATGCGAATGTTCCAATTAAAGACGGAAATCTGCAAACTCCACTTTGGTGGGACAACTAATCAATAAATTCTACAAAAGAGGTCAGGGTGTTCCTGGCCTTTTTTGTTGATTAATGGGACGTAGAGTTATTCTTTCTTTATGAAATCAATAATCTTATTTGGAGTACTCTTTTTGAACTGTTACAGGCTTGTACTTTCTCAGGAGATAGAAGTGGGAGTAGTTCTTGATAGTGTGAAGTGTGTAAATGATGCATCACAATCTTATGCCACTTACATCCCATCAAACTATTCTCTGAATCGGGAATGGCCAATCGTGTACATTTTTGAACCAGCCGCACGGGGCAGTTTACCTATTAATAATTACAGCCCGGTTGCAGAAGAACTTGGGTTTATACTTGTTTGCTCGAACAATTCTAAAAATGGTAGTTGGGATCTTGGACTAACAGCCGCAGATGCAGTTTTTCTAGATACCCAGCAAAGATTTAAAATCGATAAAAATCTTGTTTTTACATCTGGCTTTTCAGGCGGTTCACGTTTAGCTCTTTCGATTGCGGTGATCACAAAACAAATCAGAGGTGTTATAGGAGTTGGAGCTGCTCAGCCACCCGTTGATGCGTACAAAATGTCTAAAAATTCAAATTTTCTGTATGCGGGTTTGGTTGGTAATCGGGATATGAATTATCAGGAACATAAACAGTTTTCCAAAACGCTCGGTGAATGGGGAAAACCAAATATTCTTATTATAAGTGAGCTAACTCACCAGTGGGCGTCACCGGAAGACTTTCGTATTGCAATGCTATGGATGTTGAACAATAGCGGTATTTCTCAGGCTGATCGGCTAAAGGAGGCATTAAGTAATAAGTTGGATGTTTTAAGTGATACGTTATCTGCATGGGATAAACTGAGAATGGAAGCCTATATAAGTCCGTCTGAAAATTCAAAAGGAATTGACAAGAAGCAACTCAAGAAAGAAGAGAAAATCCTTAATAAAGAGATTAAGTTAAGGTTACAGTTTAGAGACTCACTGAATAGAGGCATTGATAACTATTCAAATAGTGCATCTAAGAAATGGATGATAAATACCATAGCGCAGTATAAAAATAGAATGAATAAAACATCTGATATCAACCTGTTTTTAATGTATCATCGAGTGCTCGATTATGTCCGAGCGATTAGCATCGAAACAGGTTTTCGACTCCTCAATGCAAAAGAATATGACCGTTCAAAGCTTTGTATTGAAATTTGGTCAGCTTATCTGTCTAACCCCAGGATTAAACATTGGTGGTGGGCTAAAATTGCAGCGATGCAACATGACGAAACGGAATGTTTAATGCAGCTGGATTTGCTAGTTGATGCTGGCTTCAACGATTCAAAGAGAGTGGAAGAAGAAGAGGCCTTTGATAATGTGAGAAATCACGTAAAGTATCAGGAAATTGTTCGTAAAATGAAGAATAATTAAATAAAGCCTCAGTCTCGAGGCTTTATATATTACTTCAATATCTGCGCTGTATGATCTTTGGTCTTTACCTTTTCGATCACTTCTTCAATTTTACCTTCCTCGTCAATTACGAAAGTTGTTCGGAGCGTACCCATGTACTCTTTACCCATAAATTTCTTCAAATCCCATGTACCAAATGCTTCGTGTACAGATTTGTCTTCATCAGCAATTAGTTTGAATGGCAGCTCATGTTTAGCGATGAACTTTTGATGGGATTTTTCTCCATCGGAACTTACTCCCAGTACTTCATAGCCTTGCTTTTGAAGCTCTTTGTAATTATCTCTCAGGTTGCAAGATTCAGCAGTGCACCCTGGTGTGTTGTCCTTAGGGTAGAAGTAGAGCACTACCTTTTTTCCTTTATAATCGGATAGTTTGACCGGATTTCCGTCTTGATCTTTACTCTCAAAATTGGGTGCTTTATCGCCTGGTTTTAGTGTGATCATAGTTCTTTAGTATAAATGGTTCCGTTGTTTGAATTATCAATTACCTCTAAAACAAACTTCCCCTTAAAAGGAATGTTTTCATTTAATTTTTGTGACCAAATGAGCTCTCTCTTTGGCTCGTAGTGCATCAACACAAACTCCCCGTCGATAGTTGCTTCAAAACGCTTTATTCCAGAGAGCTCATCATCAATTCTGAACTTGAGATAATCGGCATTTGCCATCTTCATCTCAATGGAGGGAGGAACAGTATCTTCCAAAATGGTATATGTCACCAAATCCCTGGTGGAAAATTTGATTTGACCATTTTCCCATTCTCCGCCCATGAAATTGTAGCGGTTACCGAAGACCGAATAAACCATCGCTTTCTCCTGATTGTAGCCCTTATTAGGATTGAGTACAATTTCCATGTTCGATCGGAAAGGTTGAGTTTGATTCTTGAAATGAAAAAGTTCGAGATTTGCTAGAGAATCAAATTCTTTCTCGAAGGCCAAATAGAGTGTATCAAAAAGCGATCTTCGTTTCAAGTTCAGCGTGAATTCTTTTTGAACATAACTAATTTCTTGATTTGATGGTAGTAAACCTACCAAGTCGGTTTTTACGGTCTCGCCATCAAGAAACAAACTCTTCGGAGTACCATCTCTTAAATCCCAGATATAATATTGTTCTTCACCTGATTCCGCATAAGGTTTTAGTGGCACCCATTCATCTAATAAAACTGACCCTTGCTGACTTGACTTGAAATGCAGGTAATTTCCAATTTGCTCCGGTCTGTAAAGTCGTGGAGTAATTCGAATGTCTTCATCGCTCAATAGAATACGAGTCGTTGAAGTGTTCTTATAACTATCCTCTGTATTGATCTGTATTTCTTCCTGATCTACAAAATCAACCCCTCGATTGACCACATTGTAAATGTTGTGCTCATTTCCATCAGCGAGGTACAGCCGATTAAATCGCCTGCTTCCTTTTTTGTAAGCAGGATAGTTATAGTGTACCAGAATGTTTCGCTGTTTTCCGAAATTAAATGACTCTTTGTACTCAGAGAATAACGTATCTCCATCTAGCTGGAAAGTGGTCTTAATAATTCCATTCCGGTTGGGAATGCCATCCATGGGGTCATAAGAATAAATCTCTACACCGATTTTTCCTCTCAAGTTGATTGGCTCATTGGTTTGATAGCAATTTTTTCCTTTGATCAGGTCAAATTCATACCGTCCAAAATAGCCATTTACCCTTGCATCTGCATCCATTGTGACAAAAGCTACCTTTTGAACCACAGGAGCGATGTTGTCTCTTATTTCATCAAATCCCAACGCGAGTACATCAATAGGTCTATGGTTGGCGTCACGTATTTCAAAATGAAGATGAGGCCCACTGGAAGAGCCTGTATTCCCGGAGTATCCAATGATATCCCCTCTTTTGAATGGAAACTGTCCAGCTTCCGGAAAGAGGTCAACCTCGAATGATTCCTTTCTGTATTGCTCTTTCAGAGCCCATGCAGCTATCCGTGAATCAAAAGCTTCCAAATGCGCATACACGGAGAAGGTTCCGTTGGGATGTTTCATGTAAAGTGCATAACCATAACCGGATGCAGAGACCTTTATTCGGGAAATGTATCCATCTGCTACTGCATAAATGGGAAGCCCGGTTCTTCCTCCGGTCTTTACATCAATCCCGGTATGAAAGTGTGAACTTCGGATTTCGCCCACCGTCCCGGCCAGATAATTTTGCTGTCCGGGATTAATGGGAAATTGATAATCAATCGCCTGAAAGTCCTGAGCAACAGACTTCACACAAATAAAAAAGAATAATGCTATTGAAGCGTATTTCATCATTTAACTTCAAAATCAAACATCTGTTGATCTTCCAAAAACCCTACCAAACGATCACCGATTTTTACCGGCCCTACTCCTTTCGGTGTTCCTGTAAATATGATGTCTCCGGTTTTCAAAAGAATAAATTGTGAAACATACGAAATGATTTCATCAATTGGCCAGAGCATGAGTTTTGTGTTCCCGTTCTGTACCTCATTTCCATTGATCTCCAATCTAAAGTTCACATCGGTCATGTCTCGATCTCTTTTGGGTATGAATTCTGAAACAGGGGCAGAGCCATTAAATGCCTTTGCGATCTCCCACGGGTATCCTTTTTCCTTCACCTTCGTTTGCCAGTCCCTTGCAGTAAAATCAATACCTAAACCTATTTCGTCATAATATTGATGTGCAAACTCCTTCTTGATAGACTTTCCTTCTTTTTTGATTTTTACTAAAACCTCTACCTCATGGTGAATATCTTTCGAGAAGTCCGGGTAATAGAACGGAGCATTATTTTTCAGGAGCGAGGTGTCAGGCTTCATGAAAATAATCGGTTGCTCGGGTCTTTCGTTCCCTAGTTCTTTAATGTGTTCAGCGTAGTTTCTGCCGATGCAAATGATCTTCATAGTCAATCGTATTGACTCAAAAATATAAATGATTTGGGGTCATTCTAAACTAGTTTCAGAATCTTTTATGGATGGGAAAATGTTCGTTTGGTTGAAGCGACTAATGAACAAGGATTTCCTCTGGTTCTTCCACCTCTACATGACCATCTGCATTAATGGATTTCAGTGTCACTTGCTTCACTTCATTGATCAACACCGGGTCGTATTTAGCAGCCACACGCACGTAGTTTTCAGTAAAACCATGCATGATTCCATCCTGAACGTCCTCCTCAAAAAGTACCTCACAGGTTTTGCCGAGCTGTTGTTCATAGAAGTGCCTCCGTTTCTTTTCCGATAAGCCCCTGAGCATTTTCGATCGCCTGCTTCGTTCGCCCAGATCAACCTCACCTTCCATTTCTACTGCCTTCGTGTTGGGTCTTTCAGAATAAGTAAATACGTGCAGGTAAGAAATATCTAACTCATTAAGGAAGTTGTAGGTAGTCAGAAACTCTTCTTCAGTCTCTCCCGGGAACCCAACAATGACGTCTACACCAATGCAGCAATCAGGCATTAATGACTTGATTTTTTCCACCCTGCTTTGATACAGATCGCTAAGGTATCGTCGATTCATTTTTTTCAGAATGGTATCGCTTCCAGACTGTAATGGAATATGAAAATGAGGAACGAATCGTTCTGACTGTGCCACAAATTCAATCACTTCATTGGAAAGCAGGTTTGGTTCTATGGATGAAATACGGAACCGATCAATTCCTTCCACTTCATCTAGTGCTTTGACCAGATCTATAAACTTCTCCTTCCGGCGACCATCCTGAATGCCGAAATCTCCGATATTAACTCCTGTCAGTACTACCTCTTTGACATCCGTTTCTGCAATCTCTCTGGCCTGAGCTACGATGTTTTCAATGCTATCACTTCGGCTTTTCCCCCGGGCTAAAGGAATGGTGCAAAATGCACATCCATAGTTACACCCGTCCTGTACCTTCAAAAAGGTACGGGTACGATCTGCAATGGAGTAAGAAGCGTTGTACGTTTTTGCCTCTTTAATTTCTGAAGCGTAAACACCACCCTTTGTAAAATCATTCAGGTAGTCAAACAACCTAAACTTTTCCGCAGCACCAAGCACCGCATCTACCCCAGGAATCTCCGAAATCTCTTTAGGCTTAAGTTGCGCATAGCAGCCGATAATCGTAACAAAGCTTTCAGGAGAAATCTTTTTAGCCTCTTTTACGATTTTTTTACATTTCTTATCCGCATTCTCCGTCACCGAACAGGTATTGATAATGAAGATGTCCGGCTGGTCCGTGAAGTCAACTTTCACATAACCCTTATCTTCAAACATCCTCGAAATGGAGGAAGTCTCTGAGTAGTTTAGCTTGCAGCCCAGCGTATAAAATGCGACTTTTTTCATAAGAGGACCGCAAAGTTAGATACAAATCCTTGGAATAGAGATAGTTGTTGCTGAATTATGGATTTGCCTTTTCTTCCAGCAAAGGTTTTAGATGATCCCATACCGTTTCTGCAACGATCTCATGTCCCTCCGGAGTAGGATGAATGCCGTCTCTAAGATTTAACTCCGGGTTGCCGGCTACTCCTTCTAGAAGGAATGGTATATGGACGGCATCATTTTGCTCTGCCAGAGTAGGGAATAGGTCTTTGAATTCTGAAGTATAATCATCCCCCAGATTAGGAGGAACCATCATACCTGCGATGATGATTTTTACACTCGAGTTTTCCTTTTTCACTGCATTAATGATGTCCTGTAGGTTTTTGTAAGTTTCATCCAATGGCAATCCCCTTAACCCATCATTTGCTCCAAGTTCTAAAAAGAAGATGTCAGGAGTAGTTTTCAATACCCACTCGATTCTGCTCTTACCTCCTGCTGAAGTTTCACCACTCAGACCCGCATTGATGGTCTTGTAATTCAGGTTCAAAGAGTCAATTCTTTTCTGTATCAGTGCCGGGAAAGCCTGATCAATATCCAGTTGATAGCCTGCGGTAATGCTGTTACCGAAGAATAATATGATTTTCGCATCTTCTGACTGTTCCGCTTTTTCAGTCGTATTTGCCTGTGTTTTTGCGGTTGATTCAGTTTTTGATTCTTTGGGTGAATTACAACCTATGATAAGAACCGCTAACAATATAATTTGAACTCTAAGAAACATTGATAGTTGTATTAACGTGAGTGAAATGGTCTTATGACGAGCATCGTAGCTAAGTTAACATGAGAATTCACTTAACGTTTACTTTTTAAAAATTCTACATGGCCAACGAAACATCCATTTTAGAGGTTGCTAACCTTTCAAAAACCTTCCGGTCCGGTTCCAAAGAAGTGCACGTGCTTGAAAATATCAACTTCTCTGTTGATGAGGGTTCATCCGTCGCAGTGGTTGGTCCGTCTGGTAGTGGGAAAACAACTCTCCTTGGGCTTTGTGCAGGACTCGATCGCCCAACAGAAGGTTCGATTACACTTAATCACATATTGTTAGACCGGTTGAGTGAGGATGAGATGGCACAGCTTCGCAATCAGTATGTGGGGTTTGTATTTCAAAATTTTCAGCTGATCCAAACACTCACTGCACTGGAAAATGTGATGATCCCACTGGAACTTCGAGGAGTTAAGGATGCAAGCAAGCGTTCGTCTGATTTGCTCGATAGAGTAGGGTTAGGAGAGCGGATGCATCACTACCCAACGCAACTATCCGGGGGGGAACAACAGCGGGTAGCTATCGCACGGGCATTTTCTAATGAACCTAAAGTTTTGTTTGCAGATGAACCAACCGGGAATCTGGATGAAGAAACAGGGCAATCTGTGGAGGATTTACTTTTTGAGATCAATCAGGAAAATGGAACCACACTCATACTGGTAACACATGATTTGGAGCTGGCGGAAAAAACAGAAAAGATCATTCAGTTAAAGGGAGGTCATATTGTCGATCAGCGAAAGGGAACAAACACCTCACGCCTTAGATCCACCGCTTCTTAATTAATGGACAGAAAAATAACCATAGAACCTGCTAAGTACAGCAAATCCTGGCCATGGAAAATGGCCTGGAGGGATAGCCGCAAGAGTCGGGGAAAGCTTCTGCTGTTCATTGCTTCCATTTCGTTAGGAATTGCGGCCATGGTCGGAATTACCTCTTTCCGGGAAAATCTTTTGCAGGAAATAGACAATCAAGCGAAAGGACTGGTCGGTTCGGATGTGAGGGTTAGAGGCAGAAGAGATCTGCCGGATAGTTTGCTACACCAATTCAAATCGCTTACCGTCGATCATTCAAAAGAAAGCTACTTCGCATCCATGGTGATGTTTACCGAGTCCAAAGGCACTCGTCTGGTGCAGGTTCGGGCATTGGAGGGTGATTATCCATACTATGGTGCAATTGAGACAAAACCGGAAAAAGCCTCACAAAAATTCAGAGATGGTCGGTTTGCTTTGGTGGACGAGAAGATGATGATCCAGTATGATGCGCAGGTTGGAGATAGCCTGAATGTGGGTGCACTCACTTTTGAGATCATAGGGGCAATCACACAGATTCCCGGTCAGACGGATGTCTCTTCATCGGTTTCACCTGTTGTTTACATTCCATACCGATACCTTGAGTCGACTGGCCTGATTCAAAAGGGGAGCAGGATTAACTATGTGCATTATTTTCAATTTTCTGAAGAGATTGATACTACCAGTCGCTGGAAAAAATTGGCTTCCCACACCGAAAGCAAAGGGTACGATGTAGAAACCGTAGAAGAAGAAAAAAGAGAGACAGGAGAGGACTTTGAAAACCTGGCCAACTTTCTGGAACTCGTAGCTTTCACAGCGCTATTGCTGGGATGTTTGGGTGTGGCCAGTGCTATTTATGTGTATGCCAAAAGTAAAGTTCAGGCGGTGGCTGTACTAAGATGTCTGGGTATGAAAGCCAAGCAGGCAGTGAGGGTCTACCTGATTCAGGTTACTTTGTTTGGGTTTATTGGATCGATTATAGGCAGCTTACTCGGATTAGCCATACATCTGTATTTGCCGGTAGTCGTGCAAGATTTTCTACCGATTGACCTGGTACCACAACCCTATTGGCCGGCACTGGTTGTCGGAGTGCTGATAGGAATAGTTATATCTCTTTTGTTTGGACTTTTGTCTTTAATAGGTCTGCGTAAGATCAGCCCACTTTCAGCCATACGTTTAGGCTTTGGTGAATCTAAGTTTAAACTGGATAAAGCCTTGATCCCGATTGTGGGTGGAATCATCCTATTTATCTTCTTATCTGTGTTCTGGCAAATTCAGGAACTGCAAGAATCACTGGCATTTTCAGGTATTTTAATTGGAGCGATTGCTTTGTTGGGCGGTATTGGAAAAGGCGTGAGTTGGCTTACGCGAAAATTGGTGCCACAATCCATGAAATATGTCTGGCGACAGGGATTTTCCAACTTGTATCGTCCGAACAATCAAACGGTCATTTTGATAACTGCACTAGGGCTTGGGACAGCTTTTCTGGCGACACTCTATTTCATGCAGGATCTCCTTGTCCAGCGAGTGTCACTTTCAGCTGCCAATGATCGTCCAAATACGGTTTTGTTTGATATTCAGTCTGAGCAACATGAACAGATCAAAGAATTGACTCGAGCATATGACTTGCCCATCTCTCAAGATGTTCCTGTGGTCACAATGCGATTGCTGGAAGTGAAGGGATATACGAAAGATCAGGCGTTTAATGATACAACCGTTTCCATTTCAGACTGGGCATATTCACGTGAATACCGGGTAACCTACCGGGATTCATTGATTGATTCGGAGAAAATTGTAGAAGGCGAATGGATCGGAGAGGTTAGAAATGACAGTATTTATATAAGTATCTCTGAAGGATTTAAAGACAACCTGGATATTGAGCTGGGAGATGAGTTAGTCTTCAATGTACAAGGGGCGATCCTGAAGACGTATGTAGGCAGCTTTCGGGAGATTGATTGGCGGAGGGTGCAAACCAACTTTCTCGTATTGTTTCCAAAGGGTGCATTGGAGCGTGCACCACAATTTCATGTGCTGGTGACCCGTGTGGATGACATGATGAAGTCGGTTCGGTATCAGCAGGAGGTGGTGAGTAAGTTTCCTAATGTATCGATCATTGACCTGGAATTGATCCTAAAGACATTAGAAGATGTGTTGGGGAAAGTAGCTTTTGTGATCCAGTTCATGGCCTTCTTTAGCATAGGAACCGGTATCATTGTGATGATCAGTTCGATCATTCTCAGCAAGTTTCAAAGGGTACAAGAGAATGTATTATTACGAACATTGGGGGCTTCCAAAAAGCAACTCTGGACGATTACGATTGCTGAGTATTTCTTTTTAGGTGCGCTTGGAGCGCTTAGCGGGATATTGCTGGCAGGTCTTTTCACTACGTTGTTGGGACAGTTTGTTTTTGAGTTCACCTTCATCCCAAATGCTTCTCAAATCGGGATTGTCTTTGTGCTTGTAACCGGAATGAGCATTTTGATTGGTTTGCTTAACAGCCGTAGTGTGGTGCGAGAGTCACCGATGGAGGTGTTGAGGAGGGAAGGCTAATACCATTTTATTTGATCAGAAGAATTGTACTCTCTATATTTTTCTAATTCAATGCTATTAAAATATTCTTCAGTCACCTCAATGAGTTCATGTTTTCTCCAGAGAGTTCTTTTTCTGAAGAGTATAATGAAATAGTAGTTATTCTTGTCCCCATCAATTGAGTAGGGGTCACTATTGGGTAATGAAATCATATGACCTTGTTTTTCTAATTCAATTGAAGCGTACTCTCTGCTTCTTAATCTTAATTGTTCATGTGAATCAATCAGTACTTTAGAAAAGTAGGGGATTTGAAAAAGAAAGGCTGGCGATACAGGATGTTTAATAATGGAAACTCTTATAGTATTACGTTCGCTACTGTCTTGTCCATATAGGGCAGCAGAGAATAAAAAGGCTGTAAGTACAAAAAGTAACTTGATAGGTGTATTGAGTTTAGTTAGTTTCATTTTTAGTAGAGTTACCTCCTCCGCATCGGATAGTCCACCTTCTCCAGCTGCCGCTCAATTAGCTTTTCGATGCGCTTCATTTTGTAGTTATCGTCCTTGCTAACCAAGGTAATGGCCACCCCGCTAGTCTTGGCACGCGCGGTTCTGCCAATGCGGTGTACATAGTCAGCAGCATCATTGGGCACATCATAGTTGACCACCAGGTTGATGTCTTTGATGTCTATACCTCGTGAAAGCACATCAGTCGCTACCAGAATGCGCAGTTTCTTGGCTCTGAATTTCAATAGAATTCGCTCCCGCTCATCCTGCTCCAGCATGGACGAAATACCTTTTGCTTCAAGTCCTGCTTTTTTCAAACTTTGAACGATCTCTGAAACTTTCTTCTTGGTTGAGCTAAAGATCAAAATGCTCTCAAATGCTTCATACCGGCTGATGAGTTTACTTATCAATTCTGATTTATATCCCTCTTCTACGCGATAGACTTCCTGGCTGATATTTTCTGCAGGCTTAGCCAGCGCCAGCTCTATTTTCTTTGGGTCTTTCAGAATTTCCCTTGCCAGCTTCTCAATCTTGGGCGCCATGGTGGCACTAAACATGGACGTCTGCTTCAGATTGGGGAGGTAAGTGATGATCTTCTTGATGTCATCATAGAAGTTCATATCCAGCATCCGGTCCGCCTCATCCAGGATCAGATGTGTGACCTGATCGAATTTGACATACCCAAGATTCAGGTGTGAAATCAGTTTTCCTGGCGTGGCTACTACAATATTACTACCCTGTGTCAAGGCTTTTTTCTGCTGGGCAAAATCAGAACCATCTCCGCCACCATAAATAGCAATGGAGTGTACCGGTAGATAGTAGGAGAATCCTTCGATCTGCTGATCAATCTGTATGGCCAACTCTCGCGTAGGAACAACCACAAGCACCTTCACGTCATCGCTGGGGTTCTGTGCCAGGTAGTTGAGCGTCGGGATTACAAATGCGGCTGTTTTTCCAGTTCCTGTCTGCGCGCAGGCAATCAGGTCTTTTCCTTCTAGTATGGCTGGGATGGCTTCTTCCTGAATAGGAGTGGCCTCTGAGAAGCCCATGTGATCGATTGCTTCCGTAAGCTGATCGTCAAGGTTAAATTCATTAAATGTCATGTGCGGCAAAGATGCATTAATCGGGGCAAAAAATGATAAAACTAAAAAAGCACCACGCTGTAAGGTGATGCTTTGATTCGTTAATTGACGATATCCTTATTTAAGCCATCCAGAAGCTTTTCCTCTTTTTGCAAATAGAACAAGCAGAATACCAATTAATGGTATCATGATAACCATGGCAATTTCTCCAGGACCATAGGATGCAGTAGATTCTGCTATAAAAAGATTGTAAATCATTTGAACAATCACCCCAATCAGGGAAGCAATTAGCACTGTGTATGCCAGTCCTTTGCGAAGTAGCAAAAGTAAAGATCCTATTGCGCCACCCCACACAGCGATGGCAAAGGCAGCAGTAGCCCAGGCGGGTCTGTTTTCTATCATGTTGCGCTGGTCATCAGGCATAGCTTCCAGCATTTCCGGTGTAGCTAAAGCCTCTCCAAGGTATGCCAGCACACCCATCAGGTTCCAAAGCAGTGCAATAACCGCTACCACCCAAAACCAGGTAGGCGGCTTTACAGATTCGTTTGTCATAATTAATTTAGGTTGGTTAATTATTTAAATATACTGATTTCATTCCAAGCCCAATAGTTTCTATCTTCCAATTATGAAATTGATACTAGCCTTTTTTCTCGCTTTTTTTTCATTCAATGTTTTTTCTCAACTCATCAAACCCGGTCAGTGGCGCGGGGATATCCACTACTCCGATGTAGACATTCCGCTCACTTTTGAGATTGGATACCCGTTGGGAGAAATACCTGAGATTACTTTTTTGAATGGTAGGGAAAGAAGGGTTGTCAATAATGCTACGATAGAAGGGGACAGTATTTTCATTCCGCTTGAACCTTTCGATGTGGAGATCAGAGCGCGATTTGCAGCAATGAGTATCACAGGTGTTTATAAAAAATATTATCGTGACCTCACTATTCCATTTTCTGCTGAATTTGGAAAACCAAGAATGATGAAAAACAGTGTGCGACCATCACCTCCAATTGAAAAGCGCTGGGATATCACTTTTTCTCCAGAAACCTCTAGTTTGTCTAAAGGTGTAGGGCTCTTCACCCAAAGAGGTCATATTGTCACTGGCACGATCATGACGCAGGTCAGTGACTACCGCTACTTTGAAGGTATTTTGGATGGTGACTCAATCAAGCTATCCTGTTTTGATGGAGCACATGCGTTCGCTTTTGTGGGCAAAAAATCAGCGGATGGATGGAGCGGTGAGATGATTTATGATGATGGGTATAGTGAACCCTGGGAGGCGGTTTATGATGCAGAGGCGGAGCTGACAAATCCATTCGAAATGGTGGAAGTGGAACCGGGATCCCAAAGACCATATTATGACCTTCTAGGAGCAGGGGAGGGGCGTGACGCTATAGACCCTTCAAAATATGAGGGGAAGGTGCTGATCATTCAATTATTTGGCACCTGGTGTCCCAATAGTCACGATCAGACAAAGTACCTGGTGGATTGGTTCCAGAAGAAGAAGGATATGGATGTTGCAATATTGGCGTCATCTTTTGAAGCAAACTATTCTCAGGAATATGGACTGGAACGTTTGAATAAGTACAGAGAGATAAATGATATCCCTTACGATATGGTATTGGGAGGAAGATTGAGCAAAACTGGAGCAGCTATGCCATTTCCATTCATGGAACGCATAGAAGCCTTTCCTACCTTGGTCATGCTGGATAAATCAGGATATGTAAGGTATGTACACAGCTATTTTAACGGCCCGGCAACAGGTGAGTATTATCAGGCATTTGATCAGCGATTCAATGAAATCATTGATTCACTACTCGCTGAATAGACTTTTCCTTATGGACATTTAGGAAGTTTGAAGTGCTAATTCATTGACTACTTTGTAATAATCGTCAGACTTCAATATGGCAAATTCCGAATCGCTGTTATTAGCCGAGTTATCATGGATGATCCACTCTTTTGTTTCGGCTAGCACCCGTCCTTTACCATAGTCACTTTCCACCATGTCACCGACTTTTACTCTCTTCATACTTATCGATTACAGGTTATTAGGACCAGTAAGGTGATAAATAAACTTGAGAGTTCCCTAAATGTTAGAGGCCTTCTTGTTAACAATTATGATTTCTTACTCCTTCTTTTCACAGAAAATATGCCAGGTGGGATAGGTAAATGTCTCTGTCTTATTTACCCATTCACCAGCCCAGTTAAAACCACTTTTCGATATGTTTGAGAAAGTGAGTCTGTAAAATCCGGGCATTCCATTGGGTGCTGGCTGATCCCTGTAGAGTACAATGTTGCCATTTTCTCTTTTGTTTCCTTCCCAGCTCGATAGCGTGGGTGTTGCGCTGGAAGTAGAGTAGTAGTGAACGTACCATTTTGCACTGTCCGCATTGAATTGGCGGATACTACCTGAATGTAATCCATCTTCTTTCAGTGTCTCATCCTGCACAGCCATTCCATTCATGATGTATTTGAATGTCCAATCCATCATTACTGTATCGGCCCAGGTATTTTGGTCTATTCTTGAGATAGACTTACAGGTGCAGGTGCCAATGAGCGGTGCGAAATCAGCTGTTTGTTCAGGAGCTTCGGGATTGAGTTTACCATATGGATTATCTGCTGATGACTCAAATTCGTATTGAGCTTGCAATGAATGAGCAATTATGAAGAGAGTGAAGGCTAATTTTTTCATGCGTTTTGGTTTTTGTAAACTAAACGCATTCGATCAATGATAACATTATGCTTTGCAGTGAGCGAACCTGATTTTGCAGCGAATCAGATAGATAAGTCTTTCATATGCTCTTTTAGAGACTTTATTCCTTTTTTTGAATAGGGAATTTCATGATCGTTGACTAATCGAACGTGAGCGGTATCAAAATTAACCTGGTCTAAATAATTCAGATTGAGTAATGCACTTCTGTGTATACGGATAAATCTGAATGGCGCAAGCTTGTCTTCCAGTGCCTTCAGACTTTGGCGAAGCGTAAAGGTTTTGTCTGCGGTATGGATTTTCACACAGTAATCGTCCGATTGAATCCACACGATATCTTCCAGGGCTATGGGCTTGAGTTTATACCCTGTTTTCACATTCAAGTGGGGCTTTTCCTCATGGCTTAAAACCTCCTGAAGATCACTGGTCACTTTTTTCAATGTTTTGATTTCTATCGATTGCTCATCAATGGTTTTAAGTTTGGAGTGGTTGTATAGCAATCCGATAAATAGAATTGAGGCCATTAGAAAAGTGATCCCTTTCTGATAGGTGAAAAATTGGAAGAATTCGGAAAATGCAGCAAGGGATACATTTTGTGAAAATATGGATTGGACGCTAATCAATGTGATTGACAATAAAGTTGATAGTAAAACCAGACCTCCAATAGCTATCCAATTTTTATTTGATATCCTTTCTTTATTGAAAACCTTATTCCATGAGAAAAATAACACAGGTATGCTCACCACCAGCCATATCAGCCATCTTATGAGATGGTTGCTTAGTAATTCTCCAAATGCCACAGTTCTATTGGGAGTTAAATCGAATGTGTCCAGGTAGTATTTCTGCTGGGCGGCATCAAAGAAAATTAACCCAATGATGAAGGCACCTAGCAATATAGAAGTGCGACGATTCATATTACATACCAACCAAAATAAATGGAGCCCAATAGTATGGACGTGCATACTCTTCAGAATCCAGAAGAGAAAGCTTAGCCTGCCTTAGTGCAGTATTATAGCCATGATGTTCATTGTGCAGATTGTATCTGTAAAATTCAATCATCATCTGGGCTGTTGAGGCATCTGCCACCTGCCAGAGGGAAACAATGATGTTATTGGCTCCTGCGTATTGAAGCGCTCTGCTTAAACCGACAATGCCTTCTCCTTTTGCTACTTTTCCCAGGCCTGTTTCGCAGGCAGATAGAGTAACTAAATCAGCATCAATGTTCAGGTTATAAATTTCTCCGGTATATAGACTGCCGTCTTCTTCATTTCCGGGTTTTAGAAATATTCGTGAAAGCGCAGGTTCTGATTCATTTACAAATCCATGAGTCGCAAAGTGTAAGTAGCGAAACTTCCCAAGATTTTCTTTCTTAAAATTAAATTCACTAGCCTCTGTGCCAATGCATACTTTTGTTTCACAGTTGCTACCCATAAACAGGTAACGAATTTCATCGATTTCCTTTTCCGAACCCGGCAGAGCTGACATTCGCACTTCATTTTCATCGAAGTTTACAGGCGCGATGAGCAAAATCTCAGGGTCAATCTGTTCATTGTCTGCCTTTCTCTCGTTGAAGAGTGTCGCAGAGTAATCGTAGGAAATGTGATAATCGCGAATCAGGAAGCCGGCATCACTAAAAGTCTCTGTTTCATCGTCAGGATTAACAAAAGTTTCAAATGGCAGAGTGCCAAGTATCCCATCAGGCAGAATCACCAACTCCTGAATATCTGATTTCAATCTAGGAATAAGCAGTGCATGCAGATTTTTGGCAGCCTTGAAAAAAGTGCTTTTACTATTGTATTTAATTGCGTTCCTTAACCCAGTGGTGTATTTATTGAAATTATCTCCTTTCTGTTTTCGAATGGCTTCAACCTTCTTCTGTGTGATAATAAAAAGGTAGATGTCTTCTTCACCAAGGAAATAAGATAGAAGTGCTGCGTTTTCATGCAAGTGTTGCTGAACGGAAGCAATTGTTGCTATTGAGTGATCGTATTTGAGTTTGTAGTACTCCGGATACTGATTTTCTAAATTTGAAATGAACGTGCGATAGGCATTTTGATAGGTAAAGAGCAGGTCTTTCATTTCCTGGTTGTCTGCATTTTCCTGCTGTGCCAGCTGTTGCTCCAGGAAAGAGATCTCATCTTTCAGGCTGTCTTCCAGAAGAATTTGCTCCTCAGGGATACCCGCGAACTTCTTTGCTTTTGATTCTGTAATCGCTTCCAATAGTACCGATGATTTACTACGCTCGCAGAAATCAAAAGCCGTTTGAAGGTGTTTTTTACGATTAAAGCTCTGGTCGCTCAGGATGAGTGAAAGCTGAATACCATTTTCATAGACCTCTTTCGCAATTTGACCGAGCCGGAGTTTGTCCTGTTCATTCAATCGTTTTCTTCTAATGATAGTTATGAGATCGTCACACTTCTGATACGTTTCAATAGCGCCTACAATATCCCGAACATTGAGCGATTTTTCGAAATGCAACGCACCCAGTGCAATAGCTTTCGCCTGAAGAGTTCTGAGCAAGATATCTGCATTAAAATAGTTTTGAAGCTTCGGAAGATCATAAATGTCGGCATACACCTGCTCAGGTAAATTGGCATAAATAGCCCGTTGATAGAATTCTACTGAAGTTTTGAATTCTGATTTTGCCTTATAGATTTCTCCAATGAGGTAATAGGTGTTTGCTACGTCCGGGTGCTTCTCACCGAAAAGGCTGATATACATCTGCAATGCTTCCTTTTGGTTGAGTAGGGCGTTTTCATATTCTTCTTTTTCAAGGTGCACTCGCCCTATGATCGATTGGATGTAAGCTTTATTAGGATGTTCTTCATCATAGGAGGCATCATAGATGAGTTTCACCTCATTGAGTTGAGCCAATGCATCATCGTAATTCTCCTGCTCCATATTAGCAAAAGCGATGTTTAGGCTAGCTCTAAGTGCTCTTCGGCTGCTGTTACCTAATTTTTCCTCATAGATGCCTTTGGCGCGGTTGAAATAAATCAGTGCCTGAAGTGGATCACTGGTGAGGAATACACGCCCCAGGTTATTGTAAGAGTTTGCAGCCTCGATAGACTGTGCACCAAACAATTTTCTTCGTATAACGAAGGCCTGCTCGAGGTACTGTGCTGCAAGTTGTTTGTTTTCATTGTTTGTATAAACTAACCCCAAAGCATCCAGGCAGCTTGCCTTTGCTTCTGTATCCTCATTGGAGAAATGTCCTTCTGCCTTCAATAACACTTCAAGTGCGTCATCATTTCGCCCCAGGTTCAGGTAGCTAAGCCCGAGAAAAGTGAGTGCCTTAGCTTTTAATATGTTTTCATTGGGTGTTTCGTTCTCAATGAATGTCAGCGTGTTTTCTGCCAGACTTTTGGCATGAAAGGGATTGCCAGCATGGATTTGACAGTCGACCATACTAAGGTGAGTATCTACATACGAAGAAAATGCTGCATTAGCGAAATGGATGTCACTTGCCTCTTTATATTGTGTATACGCATTTTCATAGTCCCCTTCTGCATAAAATGACTCTGCCTGCTTTAACTGGATGTCCTGACCAAAGGCAAACTGTGAAAAAAACAGAAGTATAGACAGTCGCTTCATGAGGCTAGAATTTATATATATAGCTGATACTCAATACTTCATTGCGGGTTAGTCCGTCCGGATTAAAATCCCTATCTGTAAGCTTGTATCCTTTAATGACTTTTACACTATTATTTACGTCGAAGTGATATCCAAAGCTGGCAAGTACAGAAAGTGCCATTCCAGTAGTTCCGTCCAGCTTGCCACGCTCATCGGTACCCGGAATGATAGCTTCATCTTTAGTGATTCGCCAAATAGGTAAAGCACCAAGTGAAAAATTGAAATTGGTGAATCTCCAATTTCGCTCTACTCTGAGCATAACATCTATCCCTCGTTTTAACTCTCTGCCTCGATTGTAATCCTCCACATATTCAGGACTCGGATAAGTTGGAAAACCACTCCAGGTGAATTGATTATTATTTTCTGTAAGTGCTATTTGAATGCCAGTAGCAAAAAGCCATTTATTGCTGATTGCTGAAATGCCTGCGATTGCATCGAATGACCCTAAACTTGTCTGATAATACATATGCAGGGGAGCGTCCATTCCGCCCGTGTTTTCATTGTTCACCTTAGCATTGGAGTCATTGGTAGGGACTTTGGCACCCAGCGTACCATTGATGTTCCAGTTGCTTGTGGCCTTTAACAGGTAGGTATAGCTCAGAGAAATATCGCCCAGTCCTGCATTTTCGCCCAGGTTCCCCTTTATCCATTGGTAGGGCACCTTTATTTGGAAGGAGCTATAATCATTGATACCCAAAGTAAAATCAACCGTTGCAGCGCGGATGATTGGCGTGAGGAGGCTGGTGCCCTCATAATAATTGAATTCAATTGATCGGAGCTTGATCGCAATTCTTTTGCTGTAATTCTGATCGGGCTTCATTGCCCCCATCGTGCAAAACCCGGCATCACTACAGCCTTGTGAATAGGATGAAAATCGAAATGTAATGAGGATTGTGAGTATGATTAGGTACCGCATAATGAATTTGGTGGATTATGCCACTTACAATATTAATGATTTGCTATCCTTAACCTTCCATTTCCGAAACTATTTCATCGCTTGTCTACCAATTGTTCACAGGAATTAAACTCTTTTTCAAATTTTTTTAATAGAAAATTAAACCTCTGAAGGGATTCAATGTCAAAGCACCAAAATTGATTAAAACAAAACCGAAATATGAAAATCATGAAAAAGCTATTATTTATTACCGCAATCGCAGCAGTGTCTTTCCTTACATCATGTAGTGATGATAATGAAGTGAGTTCAGAAGATATTGTTGAATCAATGGACATGGAGTCGGAGGCTGCACTTGAGTCTAGTTATGAAGATATAGACCTGATAGTAGAGGCAAGTATGGAAACCGTTGATACAGGAGGAAGAATTGAAGAAGACGATATTCTGGATTGTGCAGTCGTTACGCATGACAGAGAAAATAACACCATGACTATTGATTATGGTGATGGATGTGAGGGACCTGGTGGGCGGATCAGAGCAGGCAAAATCCTCATTTCCTACAATGACCATAGGTTAGTTCCGGGAGCTTTCAGAGAAACAACTTTTGAGGATTTCAGCATTGATGGGGTTCTGGTTGAAGGCACCCGAAGAGTTGAAAATATTGCTGAGAGCACAGATGACCACCCTACTTTCAGTATTACGCTTACAGGTGGAAAACTAACGTTCGAAGATGAAACAACCGTGACCCGAGAAGCAGCAAGGACTCGTACCTGGATCAGGGCCAATAATCCGATTGATGATGAAGCGCAGGTTGAAGGAAATGCCAGTGGATCTAGAAGAGATGGGGTTACTTATTCCATGGAAATCATTGAACGATTGATATACAAAAGAGCTTGCTGGGCACGTGGGGTATATGTACCTGTTGCAGGAGTAAAGCAATTCACTTCTGGAGACAATGTGGCAATTGTGGATTACGGTGATGGTGAGTGTGATTACCTAGCTACCGTTACTGTCAATGATGGAGAACCATTCGAAATTACATTACGACCAAGAAGAAGATTAAGGTAGTCTAAGGTTGGTAAGTTTTCAGGTAGGAACGGCCCCATGATTCTTCGGATGAGTGGGGTTTTCCTTTTTTAAAGCGCAGAGGTAAAAACATAAGAAATAATATTTGCTCCCATTTTCAGCGCCTCCAATCTCACTTCTTGAGGATCATTGTATACCGACTGATCTTCCCACCCATTGCCTAGATCTGATTCATAGGAGTAAAAGCAAACTAATCGTCCCTCATAGATGATTCCATATCCTTTTGGTGGTTTTCCATCGTGCTGGTGAATCTTCGGTAGGCCATCATCAAAGTCAAACTTTTGGTGATAAATGGGATGATCAAAGGGAATTTCCACAAAATCCAGCTCCGGAAAAATCTTCTGTATTTCAATTTGTACAAACTGATCTAATCCATAGTTATCATCAATATGTAGGAAACCTCCCGAGGTTAGGTAGTTTCTGAGATTTTCTACCTGGGCATCATTGAAAACGACATTGCCATGGCCGGTCATATAGATGTATGGATAAAGAAAAAGGTCCGGACTACCTACCTCTACCACGTCTTCTGAGAGTGCCAGATTAGTATTTATCTGGTCATTGCAAAACTCTATCAGATTAGGAAGGGCGGTTTTATTCGCATACCAGTCACCGCCACCGTCATACTTTAGTTTGGCAATTTCTACCGGTTGAGCCAATGCCAGAATGTTGATAAATGAAAGTACAATCCAAAGATTCCTCATAGGTCAGTTATACTCCTCTTGACTTAAATGGTTTTATTCAAACAGCTCTTTTAAAGGCTCCCCATCAGCTCCACTTGGCAAAGAAATATTCAAAAGCATGGATAAGGTTGGGGCAATATCCGTGATAGCTACCTGTCTCACACTGTTACCTTTCCTGACGCCTTTCCCATAAAAGATGATTGGAATATGCGTATCGTAAGTGTATGGTGTTCGGTGGTCGGTTCCTTTCCTTCCCCACGCATCATTAAGCGTGCTGGGCTTCAGGATGTAGAGAATATCCCCGGATCGCTTGTTGTCATAACCATTTTGTAAGCGTATAAGCATAGGGTCTGTGAACATTCTCATCGCCACCAAATCGGCATCTAATGCATCTACAATGTAGTCTTCAGCCATGAGCGTCTTGATCACTTCCTTTTTAACTTCTGTTAGATTCAATTGCTTATCGTCCACAAGGTTTTTGTTTAAATAGACTTGCTCATTTATGATGGAGCTAACCCATTTTCCTTCTCCAAATCGTTCACTTAACCTATCATTAATCAAAGACCTAATGTATCCATTGTTGTGATACCCTGCTGGCATTTTGTTTTTGTACATGTATGCTGGAACATCCGTGGCACCATGATCGGCAGATAGGAAAACCAGGTAATTTCCCTCTCCAATCTTATCGTCAAGGAAGCTTAGAAATTCACTGATTTCACGATCCAGTCTCAGATAGGTGTCCTGGACCTCTTTCGATCGGGGACCAAACCGATGACCAATATCATCTGTGGCAGAAAAGCTCATCGTCAAAAAATCAGGAATTGAATCCATGCCAAGATTTTCTCCAATGACTGCCTCCATTGAAACTTCCTTAATCAAAGTGTTTGTAAACGGCGTGTATTTAAGCAAAGACATGTCTTTTTTGTGCTTTGACAAATCATGAGGAAAGGAGACACCCATACCCTTTCTTAATTCTTGCTCATATGGATTTTCATCTTCAATGCTCTCATTATAAGCTTCTCTCGCTTTCAAAAGCTCCCATTTTCCTGATAGGAATGCATTCGGTCGGTTGCGTTCGTTGTATTTCTCAATCCACGATGGAAGGTTCTTTTGATAATAGGTACTGGTGATCATGTTTCCACTTTCCAGATCGTACCAATATGCACCGGTTGGATTGTGACCAGCAGGAATTGCTGCACCTCTGTCTTTTAGTGAAACACCCACCACTCTTGAAGTGAAGTTGTAAAACAGTCTTAATTCATCCGTGATGGTGGTGGTTTTTACATTTCGTGGAGAAACTTCTCCATTAGAAACTCCTCCCACGACGGATGCTGTGCTATCATAAACACAATTGATTTTCTGATCGATTGAAGTGGCGTACCAGTCATTTCCAATGATACCATGCCGGGCTGGTGTAGTCCCAGTGTAGATAGAGGCATGTCCAGGGCCGGTTTTGGTAGGCATATAATCGTAATGGGCGTTTCTGAAAAGAAATCCATCATCAATTAGCCGCTTAAATCCACCACCATCAAAGTCATTGTAAAACCGAGAGATATAGTCATATCTCATCTGGTCTACAACAATTCCAACGACCAATCGCGGTTTTTCCTGAGACGTGCCTGCAAAAAACATTAAGATCAGAAGTCCAAAAAACGTTCTTTTCATAGAGATTGATTTCTAATGCGATGTGAAGGTATTAAACCAAAATTATTCCAGAGTTAAATTGTTTCATTGATTATATGAATTTTCGATAAAGAGAAGGGCCAATTGTATGGCATTAAGCCTGTAATTTTGCGGCCATGCAAGATAAAATCCTGATCCTCGATTTTGGTTCACAATACACACAGCTAATCGCTAGAAGAGTACGTGAGCTAAATGTTTATTGTGAAATTCATCCATTCAGCAAATTTGAGATCACTCCGGATATAAAAGGTGTGATATTATCAGGAGGTCCATGTTCCGTACTGGATCCTGGTTCTCCGGATATGAATATGGATGATCTGGGTGACTTACCGGTCTTAGGAATATGCTATGGGGCGCAGCTGTTGGTTCAAAAGAACGGAGGAAAAGTAGCTAAGTCGGATCACAGGGAATACGGAAGAGCCAACCTCAAAACGGTTGATTCACATTTTGATTTACTGAAAGAGATTGAGATTGGCAGTCAAGTATGGATGTCTCATGGAGATACCATTACCGATTTACCAACTAGTTTTCAGAAAATATCAGCCACGGAATCAATCCCTGTTGCTGCTTTCAAAATCAAGGATAAGCAAGTTTATGGAATTCAATTCCATCCTGAAGTAACGCATAGTACTCAAGGCAAAATAGTTCTAAGAAACTTTGTAGTTCACATCTGTGGAGCATCCCAGGATTGGACACCAGACATATTTGTTGAAGAAACAGTTGCATCATTGAAAAAGCAACTGGGAAATGATAAAGTAGTGCTAGGATTGTCCGGGGGTGTTGATTCTTCCGTTGCTGCCATGCTCATCCACCAGGCAATCGGTAAAAACCTGTATTGCATTTTTGTAGATAACGGACTCTTGCGAAAAGATGAATTTGAGGGTGTGCTGAAATCATACGAGGGCCTTGGACTAAATGTGAAAGGTGTTGATGCTAAGAACAGGTTTTATGACGAACTGAAAAATGAAACCGACCCGGAGAAGAAGCGAAAGATCATCGGCAGGGTGTTTATCGAGGTATTTGATCAGGAAGCGAAAAGCATCAAGGATGTGAAATGGCTGGGACAGGGCACCATTTATCCGGATGTGATCGAATCGGTATCCGTTAACGGACCGTCAGTTACGATCAAATCTCACCACAATGTGGGGGGACTTCCAGCAAAAATGAACTTGAAAGTAGTTGAGCCGCTAAACACCCTTTTTAAAGACGAGGTACGGAATGTGGGCAAAACATTAGAGGTACCTGATTTTATTTTGGGTCGTCATCCGTTCCCGGGACCTGGACTAGGCATTAGAATATTGGGAGACATTACTGCGGAGAAGGTACGCATCTTACAGGAGGTTGATTCAATATTTATCAATGGGTTGAAAGAGGGCGGCTTATACGATGAGGTATGGCAAGCCGGAGCGATGTTGCTGCCTGTGCAGTCAGTAGGTGTGATGGGTGACGAGCGAACGTATGAAAGCGTGGTAGCGCTCAGAGCGGTGACCAGCCTTGACGGGATGACTGCTGACTGGGTGCATCTACCATATGAATTTCTAGGTAGAATTTCAAATAAAATCATCAATCAGGTGAAAGGAGTGAACAGGGTGGTTTATGATATTAGCTCTAAGCCGCCTGCAACCATCGAGTGGGAATAATCATTAGTTTTGAAATAAAAATAGACCAGTGAGGATAACCATTTTCAGCTTACTCATCTTATCGTTTCTATTTGGATTCACTCAATCCAATCAGGGAGAATATCTGGAAGCAAAGCGTCAGTTTTCTCTGGGCAACTATCAGGTTGCTATGCAGGCATTTCAGCCATTGACCAATGATGCCACATTTGGTGAGTATGCCTCATTCTACTATGCATTGTCAGCGTTGAAGTCGAATCAGCCGAAAGTAGCTGAAGAAATGTGGAAGCAGATACAGGCAAAGTATCCGGACTGGGACAAACGGCAAGAGGTAGATTTTTGGCTGGCATATGTAGCCTTTCATCAGGGTAATATGTGGCAGGCGTTTCGTAAAGCTGAACAATTACCTGATTTATGGAGAAATAGCTTGATCGATGCGTTCCTTGGTAAGATGCCCATCGAGAGCCTGGATTCAGCTTACACGCTTAACCCTAACAATAAATATATCGGTGAGTACTATGCCAATTCAATCAAGTCCCAGCCTTATGAGGAGCGAGATCAGTTTATGCTGCAGGAACTGGCAGAAAAGTTTGATGTAGAGTTGGGATCAGACGAAAGTTTACCATTGGTCAAAAAAGATGAGTATGCTGTTGCGGTAGTGCTTCCATTTATGTACGAATCACTGGAAACCCCACAAACAGTCATTCGGAACTCCATCATTTTTGATTTATATCAAGGGATGGAACTTGCTCAGGCTGAGCTTGAAAAAGAAGATATTAGGCTCAATTTGTTTCCGTTCGACACACAGAAGAAAGGATCTGTAACTTATGATTTGATTAAAAACAAAAAGCTTGATAAAGCGGATGTAATTGTCGGGCCGCTTTACTCCGGACCATCAAACTTTATCAGTCAGTTTTCGAAGGAAAATAAAATTACGATGGTTAACCCTGTTTCATCCAATGAAGCGATCGTAGGAGACAATCCATACTCGTACCTTTTTAAACCAGCCTACAGCACACAAGGAAGAGAAGCGGCTAAATACGCTTCGAAGAAATTTACGGACAATAAAAAGCTATTCATTTTTTATGAAACTGACCGTGACAGTATCGTGGCAAACGCCTACCGAGAAACGATAGAAAAAGATAGTTTTTTTGTGGTTCAGTTTGCACGGCTTTCTAATGAAGATGCTCAACAGATCCAGAAAGACTTTACCGAGCAATACGAGGTTCGGTTGGATACCATGTACTCGCAATCGGAAATTGATTCTATTGCTTTGCTACCTGGCAGAATTGTTCGCACAAGAAGCCTGAGGAATGAACGAACCGGACGTATTATTCGAGATAATGAAGGAAATGATGTTATCGAATCGTATGAAGTGAAGTTCACCATTCAACCAGATAGTATTGGGCATATTTTCGCAGCTACTTCCAGCAATGTTTTAGCGAATAACTTCATCAGTATGGTTGAAGTGCGGAGTGACAGTATTGGCATTATCGGGTACGAAGATTGGCTGGATTTCTCTCTTGTCTCTTATTCACAGCTGGAGCGTTTGCAGGTGGATTTTTTAAGTCCTTCCTACTTCGATGATGAAAGCTTAAAGTATGAACGCCTTAGAGATAAATTCATTGAAAAAATTGGTCAAATGCCAAGTGAGTACCATCTCTACGGCTATGAACTCATTAAGCATTTGGGCTATTTGATGGATGAGCATGGAAAGTATTTTCAGCGAGGCTTAGTTAATGGCGATTATTATCCTGGGTATATTATGGAGGGATTAAAATACGGCCCATTCAAAGACAATCAGGTTGTTCCTATCACTACGTTGAAAGAGTTGGAATTACAAAACAGAAACGCAGAACAGAAAGTTGAAGGATCAGATGAATATAACGACGAGTAAAGAACTTTTTGAACGAGCACAAGACTATATTCCGGGTGGAGTAAATTCACCCGTCAGAGCTTTTAAAGCAGTGGGGGGCGACCCCATTTTTTTTGCTAAAGCAGAAGGGGCTTACATGTATGATGAGGATGGTAATTCATACATCGATCTTATCAATAGTTGGGGCCCGATGATTCTGGGTCATGCGAATAAAAAGATCGAGGAGGCTATTTTCAAGGCGGTTATTGGATCACCTTCATTTGGGGCTCCCTGTAGAATGGAGGTAGAGCTTGCAGAGCTGATTACCGAGATGGTGCCATCCATTGAGAAGGTACGGATGGTTAACTCCGGCACGGAAGCCACCATGTCGGCCATACGGCTGGCCAGAGGATTTACCAAAAAAGACAAGGTTATTAAGTTTGAAGGCTGCTACCACGGTCACGGAGATTCATTTCTGATAGCAGCTGGAAGTGGTGCTGCCACAATGGGGACACCAAATAGCCCTGGCGTCACAGAAGGAACAGCTAAAGACACTTTGCTTGCTCCTTTTAATGATCTGGAAAAAGTGAAGGAGGTTGTGGCTGCAAATAAGGGGCAGGTTGCTGCCATTATCGTGGAGCCTGTCGCAGGAAATATGGGGTGTGTTTTACCTGAGAAGGGATTTTTGGAAGGGTTAAGATCACTATGCGATGAAGAAGGTATCGTCCTCATTTTTGATGAGGTGATGACCGGATTCCGCCTTTCCAAAGGTGGGGCGCAAGAAGTATTTGGCGTACGCCCTGATCTTACTACTTTAGGTAAAATCATTGGTGCAGGTATGCCGGTAGGTGCCTATGGAGGCAGAAAGGATATCATGGATTTTGTGTCTCCTCAAGGTCCTGTTTACCAGGCCGGAACACTCTCGGGAAACCCTGTGGCTATGGCTGCCGGGTATGCACAGCTCAGCTATTTGAATGAACATCCGGAAGTGTATGAAAACCTGGAGAAAACGACCAAAAAAATACTATCAGGTTATCAAAAGGCACTAAAAAAACATAAGCGGGATTATACCATGAATCAGATTGGTAGTATGATCAGCTTGTTCTTCACCGATCAGAAAGTAACTGATTTTGAAAAGGCCAAAACGTGTGATACAGCGTTATTTGGTAAATATTTTCGATTTAATCTAGAGAATGGTGTATACCTTCCGCCAGCTCAGTTTGAGTCATGGTTTATTTCCACTAGTATAGAGGATAATGAAGTGAAGAAAATCATTCAAACTTTTGAAGCTTTCTTAGAGCAGCGCCAGGGATAGGAACACTCCTACTATCAAACCAAAGAGTAGTACAATGGAATATAGGAATCCGATAATTAACAATCGGAAAGTACTCCATATGTATTTTACTCCATACACACGATGAAAGCTTATGACAATGTATACGCAGGTTAAAAGCAGCGTGAATCCCAGACCAAAATCTTCGAAATCTTCAATTATCAGTGAGAATATCCAGACCCAACCCAATAGGAAGAAAAAGAAAGCATGGATGTGAATAGAATGGATCAGGTGTTTGATATACAATCCTTTGCGCCAGAACAATGCTTTTAATAGCAATGCATAGATTGGTAATATGAAGAAGATGATAATGGGAATTTGCCTCATGATATAATTATTGAGCGAGGCGGTTGTTTCCTGAGAAATCTTGATAACTTTTTCTGCTGCATATTGTCTATGCCAGCTATCAAATTCCAAATTCAAAGAGTCCATGATCTCGGGAGGCGTCAGAGTCGTGGTTACAATCAAATGATCTACCAGCTCTGATTTTGTTACAGGGATAGGCCATCCGTTTTGTGTAGTATCTGGCAAAGCATAGAGACTGTCAAATTTGTGCTGACTTAGTTCTTCCATTTCATCCTGAAATCCTCTAAGCTGGCGATCTTTCACAGTGGGTTCAAACATCTTGGCCATGAAGAAGAAATGAAAGATGCTAATGACCAGGTACCATCGGATAGGATTGGCATATAGTACCCTTCTACCTTCATTGAATGCTATTGTAAGTTTTCCCGGACTGAATAAGAATGGCTTGAATGAACGTCCAAAACGAGAATCCAGGGAAAAGAAATTTGACAGAAACTCACGTAGTAGCAAGCCAACGCTGACCTGGTTGTCTGTATTTTCCTGTCCGCAGTTCGGACAATAATTATGTTTTTGTTGAAGTAGCTCGCCGCAATTGAGGCAGGCTTTATGTTTCCTTCTCTTTTTCACCTGGTTTGAACTTATTGAGCAAAAAGGCCACTCCCCACATTCCCAGCGCGACTAAACTATAAATTAATTGGTTGGTTTCCGTCCTTAGCGAAAAGAAAAGAAAGACAAATGCCAGGATGGTAAATGTCCAGATTAGTGTGGGAAATAACTTCATTGGTCAATTGTTAACTGTCAACTTCCTTTACTTTCAGGCTGGTGCCTTCATCGGAAACCACCACGATTTCTGCTCCCTCGTCAATAAAATTACCCCGGGTAAATGCATCATAAATCTCTCCATCTATCTCAATCCTCCCACTTGGACGCAGGCGTGTGTAGGTTTTACCATTTTTACCTACAAGTGACTTCTCCTTGTAAAAGGTAGACGTATAACCCTGTGAGCCTTCCTGCACCTCCTGCAGAGCAATACGTTTGAACACATTACTGTTGAGTAACCGGGCTCCCCCGAAAAACATAATGACAATGGCGCCCAGCATGCCTGCCAGGACTGTAGCAACAGAAATAAAAATTTGATCAGCCCCTACAAATGAAAAGTCAAACATGTCATTATTGAGCATAACCAAAACCAGTGATCCTATGGTACAGATAAGCCCAAGAACGCCAGCCACGCCAAAGCCCGGGATGACAAAAACTTCAACTGCGATCAGGATAATTCCTACGATGAACATAATGATCTCCCAGTTGGCAGCAAGCCCATTGAGATAGTTAGGGACGAAATACAAGATGATTGCCACGATGGAGGCCAGTATTGGGAAACCTACTCCCGGTGTTTGCAGTTCGAAATAGATCCCACCAATGATGATCAGAATCAGGATTCCGCTTACGAAAGGATTGAGAAAAAGGGAGATGATCTTTTCGGTGGTGCCAAGGTTAAACTCCTTAAGCTCGTATTCCTCTACTCCAGATCGCTGCATGATGTCATCTATATCGTTTACTTCAGCTTCACAAAATCCGTATTTTATGGCTTCTGATGTAGAAAGTGTAAGGATTTTTCCTTCTGTGGCAATGCTATCAAGGTCAATATCTTCATCCACCATAGCTTCAGCCATTCTTGGGTTTCTACCTTTCGCCTCAGCGGTGGATCGCATGATGGATCGCATATAGGACTGGTACTTGTCAGGTGCTGCTGCACCATCCTGAGTTACTACGGTAGCTGCTCCAATGCTGGATCCCTTTGCCATGTAGATACTGTCACACGCGATGGAGATTAAGGCGCCTGCAGAAGCTGCATCCTTATTGATGAATGTGTAGATCGGCCGATCAAAATTGAGGATTCGGGTGCGGATATCGTCTGCGTCATTTAGTGCTCCGCCATATGTATCTAGCTCCAGAATGACATAGTCAGCATCAATCTCCTCAGCTTTTTCCAGACCAAGTTCAGAGTATCGGTTGGTTCGGGGGTCTATGACATCATCGATTTTTAGATGTAATACCAAAGGCTTTTCCTTTTCCTGACTAAAGAATGTTAAAACTAAAAGGGTGGTAAGTAATGCAAATAGTTTTCTCATAATCGGATGCTAAAATCACAACAAAGCTTCAACTTTGAAACTGTTGATCCATGCATAAAGTTATCCTAATTTAATCGAGAACATAGTGCTACTCTAATCATGTTTCCAAAATCAATCAAACAAATTTCGCTAGCGGGATCGGTGTGGGGCACTGCCCTGGATGAGGAATGTGAATGCCTATACATCGAGTGTAGAAACGAGGAAGATCGGACGATTTTCATTGCCAGGCTGAATCTTAAAAACCTTGAATTGGAAAGTCGAAAGGTGAACATTACCTGGTGGGATAAATTGGTAGGAGTAAAATTAAATCAGCTGTATTTTGTAAAATATTTAGATCAAAATGATCCAACTCAACAATTATCTTTCATTTTAGATTTTGAAAGCGGTGTGAAGGCTGAATGGGAGTCTTCAGCTGAATTTTCGATCCATACCAGGCATCCAGAGATTTATGAGCATGGATCAGACTACTTTGATATTGTTTCCAAATTTTTAGCATTGGAACTTCCGGTTTCCTGTGAATATTTAGAGTGGCAGAATAAAATCATAATCAGCTACTATCTTCGTTCTGCTAATGGATTTGATCGATATTTACTTTTATTAAAAAACGGCGAGAAGGAATGGAAGGTAAAGCAAGATCAAGAAATGAAGGGCTTTTCTTCTGGCGCATTTTTTGTATTTGATAACCAATTAATTTTCATAAAAGACCGAAATGAAGTTTGTGTTTACACTGGTTAGTTTGTTGATGATGATGGTGTCTTTTGCCAATCCTCTGGATAGTATCCGAGCTGAGCGCAGGGCGGAAGGGCTTTTTATTGTGCACGAAGTGGAGGAAGAGGAGACGATCTATTCAATTGCCAAGCGGTATGGAGGATCTGTCATAGGGATCATCAAGCACAATCAGATCGTTGACAATAGAATTGAAATTGGGCAGATTATTTATGTGCTGGTAGAAGACGAAAAACCAGTGAAAGCGGTAGTGGTAAGCGAAAGTACGGTGGCTGATAACATTCATGTGGTGCAATTAGGCGAGACCCTTTATAGTATTTCCAAGACATATGATGTGAAACTAAAAGAGCTGAGAAGATGGAATAACCTGCCAGACAATAATATTTCTCCTGGGATGCAATTGAAATTGACCAGTGATGCAGAAATCCCAAAGGTGGAAGAGCAACCTGACAGTGTGGATGCATCCGATACCTCTGTAATAGAGGAGATTAGGGACGATGATAGCGTAGCAGTAGAGGCGATAGATCCGTTTGCTGATTTTGAAAAATACCTGGTTCAAACAGGTGAAACGCTATCAACCATTGCACGAAAAATAGGTGTAAGCATCGATAGTCTAAAGGTCTGGAATGGCCTGAATGGTGATTATCTAAAAATTGGACAGGAGCTTTTTTTTAAGGAAAAAGAGGGTGCATCTGAGTCCGGAATCAATGAGCCAACAAAGAAAACCAGAACACAAATTGATGATAAAGGGTTTGAGCGAATCTATGAAGAAGGTGTGGCCTCAGTAATCCAATCGATGAATACGAGCCGTTTCTTAGCGTTGCATCGGTCATTACCCATAGGTACGAATCTTGAGGTACGAAATCTGATGAATAATCAGGTGGTGCATGTGAAGGTGGTGGGTAAGCTGCCGAATACAGGGCTTAATAAAAACCTGCTTTTGCGTCTATCTCAGCCCGCTTATGATCAATTGGGCATTCTCGACTCCAAATCACGGGTGGAGGTTTCATACAACAAACAGTGAACAAACAGGAGCTAAAGGCTTTTTTAGACGCTAAGGTTGAAGCATACAATCAACCAGGGTTTATCCCTAATGATCCTGTTTGCATTCCTCATGAGTATACCAAAAAGCAGGACATTGAGATAGCCGGTTTTATTGCGGCTGTGTTTGCCTGGGGTCAGCGTAAAACCATCATCAATAAAAGCCACGAGTTTTTACAATTGATGGGCAATGAACCACATCAGTTTGTACTTCAGTATGAGGAGGACGATTTAAAACCTTTCCTTGACTTTAAGCATCGGACATTCAATAGCACCGATGCTTTGTACTTTTTGCACTTCTTTAGATGGTTTTATGAGCGCCATGAGTCACTGGAGGAGGCCTTCATTGGTAATTCGGAAGAATCCTCATCGATGGAGAAGAGACTCACACATTTTTTTGAGCTATTCTTCTCACTGCCAGACCACCCGATCCGGACATACAAGCATATACCTAATCCGGCTCGAAAATCAGCATGCAAGCGTATCAACATGTTTCTTCGTTGGATGGTAAGGAATGACGATAAAGGAGTGGATTTTGGCATTTGGAAGTCAATCAAGCAGAATGAGTTAATATGCCCATGTGACTTGCATGTAGATAGAGTGGCACGAAAACTTGGGTTGATAAAAAGAAGGCAAACAAACTGGCAAACAGCTGTTGAGCTCACTGAAAATCTCAAACAACTTGACCCCACTGACCCTGTGAAATATGATTTCGCTTTGTTTGGATTGGGCGTGGAGGAGAAGTATTAGTTGGTTAATTCATTAATGAGTTTTCTAATTTTTTCAATTTCCTTTTCAGTCAGGGTATCTGTAAATTTTTTCACAAACCTTCCGTTTTTATCATAAAGAATTGTTGTAGGAAAAATGATGTTACCTGTTAGTTCGAAAAACATGGATTCTTTAGCTGGAATCATGTGATTAAAATCAAAGGATCTCTTTTCTAAGAAATTCATGATTTTATCTGGTGAATCCATGTAAGGGTCAGCCACTGCAATGAAAATTACCTCATTATTTTCTTTATATGAATCCACCAGTTGATTTAAATCAGGTATTTCCTCGATACATGGTTTACACCAGGTTCCCCATAAATTAGCGATAATCACTTTTTGCTTTAGTTCACTTTGTTTAATTGTAGAACCATCAATTAATTCAATGTCTTGATAAGAAAGCTGTTTTGAGATTTTCTGCGAGAAAATGGTAAAGGAAGTAGTTAGAAAAAAAATAATCAGTGAAAATCGCATTAGGAAGTTTGGTTGGTATTTTGTGTCTTGCTAAGCGGTGTTTTTCCACATTTAGCTTGAAAGCACTAAAAGTAACTAAGGTGCACCACCCCTCAAAAGCTATCCAGAAGAAAATGCCTTGTGAAAGATAAATGCCTGAAGCGCTGCAGTTGTTAAGGCTTTTCAAATTTCAGAAGGTACACCGAAGTGTGACAGTCGCAGATATAATTGTGAGTGGCACCCTGACAAATGCCTCTTAGAAACTGTTGTAAGGCGTTTCTACCTACTTTTCATGTAAATTCCGAGTTCTTCTACACCATATGGGATGCGGTCGTTGTGGAGTTGGTCGATTGATTTGTTAAAGTTGTCTCTTAAATCTGCTAAATACTGATTCCAGTTGGAAGTGTCCTTAGGTACCAAAGCAATAAGATTGTTAGTTTTTATGATTAATAAAAAATTTCCAATTTGATTTTTGTTGAGACGTTCGTGGCGCGAGTTGAGATAGTTAAGATACAAAGTGTCTTGCTTGATCTGATAGGTGGCAATTCGTTTAGATCTCGTTGAGCCTGAAAAGTCTGAAAATGATGATTGTCGGACTATTCCGTCTGAGGTAAGTTCGAGATTTCAAAGTTGAATCCGTTACCATAGCTATATGTTCCTATGACTTCATCTTGAGCGAATAGCCTTAGTGTTGAGCAGGTCAGTATGAGAGTTAGGAAAGTTTTCATAGTGAAGTCTATGCCGTACAACAATATTGTAACACGCACAGTGCGTTACTTACCTTTCAAAGATACCGGTTTTCAGTCCTAATCAATCTTCACCTTTATTTGTCTTATCGCTTATCTTAAAACCTTTTTCTCTAGGACTTTAAAGCGGATTTGAATGATTAAAACCACCATATCGTACAATCTGCACCGTTGATACCATAATGCTAAAATATCCATGATTAGCTGTAATAACCGTCTGCTTAAACGTATATAAACGTTACTATACGTTTAATAATACGTCTATGGAACGACTCAAATTGAATTTAAAATCAAATATTGCCGGTAGTGCTGTAAAGAGCAGGATTACAGGATATGGTTATGTCTGGAAATCGGCAAGAAACAATAAGAATATAAGAGTCCCTTACTGGAATTATTTCATCCCCAATTCCCCGGGCCTTCCCGCCATTCTTTCAGCGTCTTCAATACCTCGTTTTCAAACATACGCTCATCCTGGGCATGGTCTAGCAGGTGGTGGTAATCGCTTAGCACTACTAGGTCTACTCCTTTTTCTTTGAAATTGTCTTCAGATACCTGAAAGCCATACGTGAAGATGGCCACCATACCCACCACCTCGGCCCCTGCTTCTCTTAGCGCTTCAGCTGCAGCGAGTGAGCTGCCTCCGGTAGATACCAGGTCTTCCACAAGGAGTACTTTTTGCCCTTCCTCGATCTTACCTTCGATCATGTTTTGCAGTCCGTGTCCTTTGGATTTGGAACGAACGTAGATAAACGGAAGCCCCAGTTCTTCTGCAACTAGTGCTCCCTGAGGGATACCAGCTGTTGCTACACCTGCAATCACATCGATTCCATCGAATGAGTTAGAAATAGCGAGAGATAATGCAGTTTTAATCTTTGAGCGGACATCCGGATACGAAAGGCTCAATCGATTATCACAATAGATGGGAGACTTCCATCCAGAAGCCCAGGTAAAGGGTTTTTCCGGACTAAGTTTGATCGCTCCAATTTTCAATAAGTCGGCGGCTACCTCGGCAGCTAGTTTAGGATTATAGATTTTAATGCTCATGAGGCTGCAAAAATAAAACGACGGAATTACCGATCCATAATATCATCTGCTTGTTTGATTTTTATTTTATCATTTAATTGCTGGTTGAAATTCATTTATGAAGATTTTTATCAACGACATTCCGGTCTATATTCTCTCGGAGAAGAAAATCAATATGAAGCGGGTGTATGGGCTGGTGGTTCGGGAGTTTGAGGACATTGTTCCGGAGGTGCTGGTGGATGACGTGCTGATTATGAATGCCACCTTTGATCAAGTTGACGGGCTGCTCAAACTCATGACAGATAAAAAGCTAAAAAAAGTCCACTCCATTTTCATTTCTTCCAGAAAAAAAAGAGAGCTGATTAATTACTTGAAAAGTAAATTTAAAGTGATCGAAGCAGGTGGAGGGATCGTGGAGAAAGAGGGGAAGCTTCTCATGATCTATCGCAGAAAGGTATGGGATATCCCGAAGGGAAAGTTGGATAAGGGAGAAACGATCGAGGAGTGTGCAGTACGAGAGGTTGAAGAGGAGACGGGTGTGAAAGTGGTAATTGACAAAAAGATTGATGCGGTGTGGCATACCTACGTTACCAGAAAAAAATATGTACTAAAGAAAACACACTGGTTTGCCATGCATTGCATTGATGATAAAAATATGGCACCTCAAAAAGGAGAAGGAATTAAACAGGTGGAATGGATGACCCTGGAAGAAGTACGAAAGGCATTACATGGTTCTTACCGATCCATCCGGTATGTCATGCAGGAATACACCAAAATGATAAAGGAGGTGTAGCTATACCTTGTATGGCAAAAAAGGATTTACGTCCCCGCCATATCGATGTACTTCTCTAATGATACTTGAGCTAATTGGAGCCAGCTCAGGTGAGGTGATCAAAAAAATGGTTTCCAGATCCTCATTCAAATACCGGTTGATTTGTGAAATACTGTTTTCGTATTCAAAGTCAGTGGTATTCCTCAGCCCACGCACCATAAACTTCGCATCATATTTCTTGGCCAAAGAGGCCGTCAGTTCATCATACACTTCCACCTCCACACGGGTTTCGTTGGCAAATGCTTCATTGATTTTATCTACCATCCATTCCAACTCAAAATAGCGTTTATTTTTTTTGGTATTGTGGCCAATCGCAATGATCACCCGATCGAACAGATCCAGACTTCTCATCACAATATCAAAATGGCCTTTGGTGAATGGGTCAAAAGATCCCGGGAAAATGGCTGTTTTCATAATTGGTTTCTCAATAATTGGGTTGTGCCTGTATGCTGCTAAAAGGAGACTATAGGCTTACACACAAAGATACCCACTGAGCACGTCAAAGTACTGGTGATCCTCAACTTCATCGTAGAGGTAGCTAAATCGAAGAAATGACGGCTTGGAGCCAAAGGAGATATTACGGATGTAGCGTTTTAGCAGTCCCATCTCTTCAGAGCTCGGCTTTATAAAGCCCCAAATGAACACATGACTTTCTTTGCCACTCATGCCTAGCTCATTGAATACCAGCATAATGTATTTGAGGTAGTCTTCTTTTTTGCGGGCAGCAAATTGGTTGTAATAGAGCAGCTTTTGTCCCTCTGTTACAATCAGGTGCAGGATGCCACGATCAACAAATGCATACATGCTTTTCTCCTCAATGTGGTCCGCATGCTTAAAAACTCCCTCTATAAGTGCACTACCTTGATGGATGACATGCACTTTTTTTCGCTTGTAAATGGATTCAATCCATCGGCAAAGTTTTGTTTCCGCAGCAAAGACATTCACTGTATCTGCTGCGATTTGTTTGTAGTAGTTTACCTCCTCGAAGGCAGTTTTAATCTCACTGTTCAGTGCCAGGTAGTCAGCTGCTGCCTCTTGCACAAACATATTGGCTGGAACAAGTGAAAATTTATGTGATTTTAGGCACAGCTTCACATCTTTCCAGAAACCTGCGGTTAGGTACTCATGATTATCAAGGATATCCTTGATCAGTCGGAGACGACCATTTACCGTTCTGATTCCCTGGAGACGGTAATCCTCCAATCCCATCACTACATTGTCTTGAGAGTCAACAACAGCAAATTGCAGGTCGTTGATCCCGACCTGCATGATAAGCGAGTAATGGTCAAGTTCGTCTATCGTGAACTTGGTGTCCTTTACTCGCTTAACAAGCTTGTATGTCGATGTTTCTTGTGCGATCAAAATATATTACTCCCAGTTACCAGCAGTGGTCACACTTGTGCGTGAGCCGAACCGTAGTGGCTTCCGGGTATTGTATTCACTTTCTTCGTCTCTTGTTGGATCAACAGGTCGAGGGTTTTTCACCTCAATGGCATTTACGTAAAGTCCAGCCTTCAAAATCTTATCCGCCCAAATATCAAACTTTACCGGCGGCTCGGAACCTGGAACATACGGTAGTGTGGCCAGATCAAATCTTGGCCATTTATCATTGTTGAACAATGAATCCATTACAGACTTAGTACCAAGAGTATCTATTTCAACATAGATACTGTCTTTTCCATAAGGCTGTGGTATAATCGTTTCGGTTTTCTCGGTCAGGTAAAAGCTACCTGTGTCCACAAACGCCAAAAGCTTGTCCCAATCGCTGGTATATTGTCCATTTACCTGCATGTAGGCAATCTCTGCTTCTCGGATCATTTTCAGTTGTTCTATGATTCGAGCCTCTGCTCTCTCGATTCGCTCCGCTTCATCGATGGATGATTTGATACTGTATACTAAAAATACGGCCAATGACACCCATACTACGAGCATGACCACAGAAACAATCTTTGTTTTACTCATTGCTAAATTTCTTTTTCGCTAGGTTTTTGCAATTATAAATATTTAATGGTGATTCTTGAAGCACCAGAATACTATTAATGCTTAAAAGTAATCAAACCCCTAAGTTCGGCAATTTTATCTCTTGCACCAGCGGCATCAAAAGCATTATGAATGGTGTCTGCAGGGAGCTTTTCCAGCTCCTCAGGCGAGAAAAATCGCAATTCTGTTAAAATTTGATCCTCCGGGCTCAATTCCGGGTCATTTCCAAGCTTGATTTCACCAGAAATTCGATGCACTTGATAGAATAACTCAATTGCATGGTACTTGTTGCTGATAAATTCATTGATAAAGAGATATTCACCTACCTCGATCTTAAGGTTGGTTTCTTCTTTAAACTCCTTTTTCAACATTTCCTCCAGGCTCTCACCGAATTCCACACCACCCCCCGGAGGAGACCATAAGTGTCCTCCAGGGCCTATATTATCATGTTTGAGTAACAGCACCTTGTTATTTTCAATCAAAAGACCACATACGCGAACTCTTACTTTTCCTTCGAATGGATTTTCCTTCTGCTTTTGCTCTAACATTTAAATAAGATGTTCGTTAACTTTGATCTAGAAAATTAAACACTAAAGACATGAAATACTTAGCGTCATTGCTGTTGGTTGGATTTGCGTTTTTTGCAACAGCACAGGAAGAAGAGCCAATGACTGGCCCAAAGATTTCATTTACTGAGAAATCGCATGATTTTGGAGAAATCACTCAGGGTGAAAAGGTAGAACACATTTTTGAATTTGAGAATGTAGGAAATGAGCCTCTAATCATCTCCGATGTTCGAACTACCTGTGGATGCACAGCACCTGAATGGCCAAGAGAGCCAGTTGCTCCGGGAAAGACCGCAAAAATCAAGGTGGTTTTCAATAGTGCAGGAAAAATGGGAATGCAAAATAAGGTGATCACAGTGATGTCTAACGCGGTAAATAACCCTGAGCGTGTGAAGATCGTGACGAACGTGATGCCCCCTGATCCAAATAATTAATAGTTTCGGGCGCCAAAGATTGCGCTACCAATTCTGACCATACTACTTCCTTCTTCCAAAGCGATGGCATAATCTCCGCTCATCCCCATGGAAAGGGTGTTCATCTGAACATTGGTGTGGTCAGAATTTTTTATTTCATCATAAATTGACTTTAGACTTTTAAACTCTCTTCTTATCTGATCCTGATTCTCGGTGAAGGTTGCCATGCCCATTAATCCCATTATTCTTACGTGAGCCATTTCTTTTAATTGATCTTCCAAGAGAATTTCATCTAGCTCATTCCTGTCCAACCCAAACTTGGTGTCTTCTTCGGCTATGTGCATCTGAAGCAGACAATCAATCACTCGATCTGACTTTCTGCCTTGTTTATTGATCTCTTTAAGCAACTTCAATGAGTCTACCCCGTGGATGAGGTGTACAAAATCAGCAATGTATTTTACCTTATTTCTCTGCAGGTGGCCAATCATATGCCATCGAATATCATTAGGAAGTTCTTCGGCCTTTTGTGTGAGCTCCTGCACCTTATTTTCTCCAAAATCCCGGTGGCCTGATTCATACGCTTCCATCACATCAGAAGAAGGCTTGGTCTTGCTTACCGCTACCAGCGTACAATTTTCAGGAAGGCTATCTTTTAAATCTTTTAGATGGCTTGATATTTCGCTCATTTTTATCTCTTTTACATCCCTTAAATTTGAAAACTCAAGAATAAGTTTCAATCGTATTGAATGGCAATTTTAGGCACATTACTCAAGAAGGGAATCATGGTGCGGGAAAGTTTGGAGCAGCTGTACACTTCTCCCCTTGATTTGCAGAAGCAGGAACTAAGAAACTTACTCATCCACTGTCAGTCCACTAAATTTGGTGAGGCTCATGCATTTGATGAAATACTGACCTCCTTCAAAGGGGATAAAGATCAGTTCTATCAATCTTTTAAGTCGCAAGTTCCGGTTTTCGATTACGAAAAAATTTTTGATGAATGGTGGCACCTGGCAAAAGAGGGACAAAAGGACGTTTGCTATCCAGGAAAAATCAAATACTTCGCATTGAGCTCTGGTACTTCGGGTGCGCCATCCAAGTACATACCAATTACAAGAGACATGGTGAAGTCTATCCGCAAGACATCAATGCGGCAGATTCTGACCATGAGCAAATACGATTTGCCTGCATCTCTCTTCTCCAAAGGTATTTTAATGCTGGGAGGGAGTACCGATCTAAAGAAGAGTGGTCATTATTTTGAGGGAGACCTATCTGGTATTACAGCAGCCCAAATTCCATTCTGGTTTCAGCATTTTTACAAGCCCGGTAAAAGGATTGCTAAAACGAAAAACTGGAATGATAAGCTAGAAGAAATAGTAAAAAAAGCGCCGGACTGGGATATCGGAATCATTGTTGGAGTGCCGGCATGGTTGCAGATCATGATGGAAAAAATCATAGAGCAACATCAATTAAAAACCATTCATGACATCTGGCCTAACTTGCAGATTTTTGTGCATGGTGGTGTTTCTTTTGAGCCGTATAAACGTGGATTTGAGCGTTTACTAGCTCGTCCGCTTTACTACATGGAGACTTATCTGGCTTCAGAGGGATTCATTGCCTTTCAGGCCTATCCCAATCGAAAATCAATGCGACTGGTTTTAAACAATGGTATATTCTATGAGTTTGTTCCTTTCATTGAACGAAACTTTGATGAGGATGGAAAAATGAAACCGGATGCCGAAACAATAAAGATTGATGAGGTGCAAGAAAATAAAGAATATGCCTTGCTGATTACAACCAATGCAGGAGCCTGGAGGTACATGATCGGAGATGTGATTAAGTTCACCTCCGTGGAGGAAAGTGAAATTGTAATTACAGGAAGGACCAAAATGTTTATGAGCCTCTGTGGCGAGCACCTAAGTCTGGATAATATGAATAAAGCGATAGAACTGGTGGAGGACGAAATGAAAATTGATATACGTGAATTCACCTTATTAGGAGAGCGAGCTGATAGTTTGTTCGCTCATCATTGGTATATTGGGACAGACGACAGTGTGGATAATAATCAACTTAAGGAACGAATTGACCATCATCTAATGTCTTTAAATGATGATTACAAAGTGGAAAGAAGTTCAGCGCTTAAAGAGTTGATAGTCAGTGTTTTTCCATCAAATGTTTTCTATCAATGGATGGAATCCCAAGGCAAAGTGGGTAGTCAGAATAAATTTCCTCGTGTACTTAAGAAAGAAAAGGCCCAACTTTGGAAAAATTTTCTCGCAGAACAAAATCTCCAAGCCAGCTAAATGCCACCTATTATCAACGGACTGATCTTTGGTCTCATCTTCATTTTTGCGCTGGGGCCAGCATTCTTTGCGCTCATTCAAACCAGCATTCAGCAGGGATTCAAAAAAGCTATTTTTCTTGCAATTGGTATCTCAGTTAGTGATGTGTTTTATGTGCTGATTGTGCTGTTTGGAATGGCAAAGGCACTTGAAACGGACAACTTCAAGTTTTGGATGGGTATTTTCGGGGTTGTGATGTTGAGTGCGTACGGCGTGTATTCCTGGTTCAAGACGCCAAAGGTTCAACGGGAAGATATTGCCAGTGACTCCAATGTAGCAAAGCAGTTTGCTAAGGGACTATTGTTAAATGGGTTGAACCCATTCATTATCGTTACCTGGGCAACTTGGGTGAGTGTGAGCGTAATCAACTTTGAATATGGATTTAATGAGCAAGTCCAATTTTTTGCTGGAATGCTCATTATGATTTTTAGTATGGATTTAGGGAAGGCCTTTGTTGCTCATCGGCTAAAACATTTGATCACGGTCAAATTTGTCAGGAACATGAATCGGACAGTGGCCGTCATACTAATTCTCTTTTCGCTACAGATCGTATACTTTCTGGTCACCAACTATACATAAAAAAAGCGCACCCCGGAGAGGAATGCGCCAACCTTTTAACAACCTAACTAAGTCTTTACTGAATAGTGAATCCGAAAACTTTTTCGTCCGAGTTGGTGCTCAATACTAACGTGTAAGTACCTTCATTCAAATTCGCTATCTCAGATAACTCTACTTTTTCTGAGTTAATTTCTTTTTCCTGCTCGTTTAAGTAAAGCTTAATATTTTCTTTTGAGGGATTGGATAACCAAATTTTGGTGCCTTTACTGAAGACGGGTTGTCCGCTTTCAATGGCGATGGCAGAATCGCTGAATTCGATACCTACTTCCTGAGGTTGTGTTTCAGCCTTGGTGGTGCTGTACGATACTACAAAATTGAACGAGACCACCGAAACGAGAATTGAGATAAATTTTATCATAACCTGCTTTCCTTATCTTGTCTTATTCTAACACAAACAACGTGAAAAACCCTCATTAATTATGAGGGTTTTAGGTAAGTGGTTAAAAAGTTTAGCCGAATCTGCAGAATAAATCGTTTAGGCTTTTAAATCCCTTTTATTGAGTACCCAGGTGATAAAAACCATATAAATGAAGCCCCACATAACCGGAATGATCCATTCAAACCACAATGGGCCTTCTTTTATTTCCTGGAAAATGTATCTGGCAAAAGGACTCTCGTAAAACTTACCACACAATTTTTCAATGGAATAGATCGGGAAGAACTTGACGATCCCTGCAGTATAGTCCTTTGTGAATGGAGCAAACTCTAAAATACCTGTGATAATTGGCTCAAAAACGATACTGTAAAGGAAAATTAATACGATAGCAAACCCGGCCTTTTTAATCACCATGGCGATACTAAATGCAAAGAGTCCAAAAATAACTAGCTGCATAAAGTAGGCTATCAGATGCTCCAGGTCTGAAAATACGTATTTCAATTCCAGCACATGGGAGTATTGAAAACCTGCAATTAAGCCCGAAACAAAGAGTACCAGTGTACACACAGTTGCCAGAAATAGAATAAGCGATAGCTTAGACAATAAAAACTCCCTTTTACTGATTCCATCAATGATGTTTTGACGAAGCGTATTGTAGGAGAGCTCATTATTGACAGAGACAATGATGATAAATGAAATAAGGATTTTGACGTAGGACCCCAGCCAGGTAGAATTATGCCAAATGTCAGGAAAGTCATAAATTGGTAGCAGAGTTGGTGAGATTCCTTCTATATCTGCTCCCTTGCTTTCCAGCCATTCCAGAAAAAAAATCCCTCCGTTGGTGATGATCAACTGTGCTAATAGATAGAGTCCAAACAGGATCCAGAAAACCCTATAGTGCTTCAGTTTCAGCCATTCAAGTGTAAAAGCTCTAATCATTTTCTTTTAAGATTTTTAAGAATTCCTGTTCCAGTGATTTTGATTGCGGGATGAGTTTTTTCAATGCAATGCCCTGATCAAAACAGAATTGATTTAGATGATCGGAAGTCTGACCATCTTTTAGATAGGCCATTAAAGAGCCATTTTCCTTTTCTAATTTCTCCAGTCCATCAAATTTTTCTACTGTATCTGAAAGAGTATTCAGATCTGAGGAAGCTATTTCTACTACGTTGGTTTCACCTAGAATCTCATGAACAGATCCTTCGTGAAGTTTCACCCCCTTTCTAAGAATACAAAAGTCTGTGCAAACCTTCTGAACTTCATCCAAAAGGTGACTTGCCATAATGATGGTTTTACCTTGTGCAGCTATATAACGAATGAGTTGTCGCACTTCTGCAATTCCTTCAGGATCGAGACCATTGGTTGGTTCATCTAACATAAGAACCGGAGGATCGGATAGGAGTGCGGCAGCCAGCGAAAGACGTTGTTTCATACCCAAGCTGAAGGTTTTGAATTTATCATTTCGTCTATCGTATAGGTTGACCTGCTTAAGGATGTTATCGATATTGTCCGTTCCGCATTTTTTGATGTGAGCCACAATCCTGAGATTCTGAACGGCTGATAGGTAGCTATAAAAGCAAGGCGTTTCTAAAATGGAACCGATCTTTTGACGGGCTTCTACATTATTCATTCCTCCAAACCATTCAAAATTGCCACTGGTAGGGGCCACCACTTCCAGGATCATCCCGAGGGTGGTTGTCTTACCGCTACCATTGGGACCCAGTATACCGTATACCTGGCCTTCTTTGATCGTAAGATCAAGTTGATCCACGGCTGTTAGCCTGCCAAATTTCTTGGTGAGTTTATTGATTTTTAAGACGCTCATTTGAATTGGTCGGTTATCATAGGCAACAAATCGTCACCTTGGAAGCTTTGAATTAGTTCCGGGATTTTGGCGAAAGGAATTGAACCTCGCAGGTAGAAGCACATCGCATGGCCTTCAGCTGCTATCACCCCTACATATTCATCTTCTTTTCCAATGACTTTAATCTTTTGCTTTCCGTATAGGCTGATGTATTCTTCATACCCTTCATTTTCATAGCCGCTCAAAAAATTGCCATACGTTTTAGATGCAATAGTAGCTGAGTCCAGCGTGTAGATTAGCACTTTTTCAATGTCATTTACCAGCTCGTTAAATTTTGGATCCTGGGAAATATTGATCATCCGCAAAGTACTTGGGTAGAAGCACAATGGATTCATCCAACGTGTGGATCTCCTTGGCTCTGCAAAATCTTTAATGATGGATTCCTGAGCAAAGGAGGGTGTGATTAGCAATATCAGGCAAATACCAGCTAAGAGTTTCTTCATATGGTTTGAAGTGTAGATTGATAGATTGATTTTCTTTTGATGCCAATGAAAAGGCCCGTAAGTCCGATTAAAAGACATGTAGCCCCCCATGTTAAAATATCAAACGAATTGAGAACCCATCTAAAGCTTATTGTAAATATGAACAGAATCAAACCGAGAATTTCCCAAGTTCGGTCATTGATCCAAATTCGTTTACGCTCAATGTTTGTAGATGAAATATTAAATAATACCTTAAAGTAGCCCCAATCCCAAACAATTAAGATTACGTTGGCTAACAACATTAGCCCTGTGATATATGGAGTTCCTGTAAAACCATAGGATACCGTAATCATAAATATATTGGCACTAATGGGAAGAAATATCAAAGCACCTAACCTGGCATAACGTTGAGTCATGAGTAGCATAGCTGCAAAAAACTGGCTCCATCCAAGAAAATTCCAATATAAGTTTGATTGATACATAACTTCAAACAGGTGAGCCGGTGTATTCCAATCTTCACCTTGAGGTATCATAGTAGTAAATCTTTTCCCCTCAATTTTAACAACACAGGCGAATGCATATGCGCTTCCAATGAGATAGCGTGTGCAAATGATAAAAAGCTGTGCTAGTGTGTTGGTTTTTAGTGATTTCATGGTAGGTGATAAAAGATACCAAATAAAAAAAAGGCAGAGGAGATTGCCCTCACTCCACCTTGTCAACTAACTGTCTTTAATCGATCGCCTTATCGATATTTTCTAAATACTTGAGCTGATTTACTCGCATCAGACTCGCCAGCTTCGAGATTTGCTTCAGGTCTATTTCTCCATAGATACTTACCATAGCAAACTTCTCTTTACCTCCGGCCACAAGAATTAGCTCTTCTATGATGCCTCCTTTTTCACGTATAGAAATTTTCACGTTTTCTTCAGCGTCTTTTACCGTCATCAATTCCTCAAAGCCCGCTTTTTCTACATCTGAAACAGCTCCGTCGTACATCGATTTTGGGCTTGATACTTTTTCACTTGCAATCACTTTCATGCCTTTCAGCTTGCTTGTGATATCGTAGAAAAGCTGCTCATCTTCTTCGCTTCCCTCCATTTCGGAAAACAGAGAGAACATTTTACTACTGACAGACACTTTAGTAAACGTCTCATCATTTTCATATTTATCCATGTATTTACTTACCACTTGCTGACTGAAGGCCACACTGGTTACGGATAAAATCATAATTGTTAATACTACTTTTTTCATGGTATAATTTTTTTATGGTCTTAAATCGAAGGTTTTGGTTTTCTGAGTTTTTGAAAAGTCCATCAGGAGTCTTCCTGAAGTTCTTCTTTTGCCTTGTTGAACTTGGAAAGTTCAAGAGTGTGTTCTTTTCCCTCTTTCAGTTCTCCACTTATCATCATCAAAGCATTTTTAGTTGCTTCAAAAGCTTTTTCAGGATCTTCTATCGCAAACGGGTCTTTATTGGCATCATTGAAAACCAATACTGCAGTAATAAGACCTACAGTGATAGTTGCTGCAGCAGACATCCAGGCTCGCTTTTTACTGATTCCCTTTGAGCCACTATACTTCACCTGTTTTTCTTTGGCCAGGTATCGGAAATAATGACCTTCATTGGTAAGTGCCGGATTGGATTTGAAATGGGCTTTAATCACTTTTTCCTCATCCAGACTGGTTTCACCGTTCCAGTACTTTTCCAATAGTTTATCAATTTGCGATCCCATATGCGTCTATTTTTTGCATTGCTTCTTTCACTTTTTTCCGAGCTCTATGAATGTTGACTTTCACATCACTTTCAGTGAGCCCGCACGTTTCAGCTATATCCTGATAGCTCATGTCTTCCACTTCACGAAGATGAAAGACCTCCTGCTGCTTAACCGGTAGCTCTTTTAACACTTGCTTCATCAATGACATAAAGTCGTTGGTAATAGCCTGGTTTTCTACCGGGTCTGAATGTCTCATATTCACCACTTTCTCATCCAGGTCTGCGTATCGGTTTCTTCGCATGATCTCGATGCATCGGTTTCGGACGATACGAAAAGCCCACGCGTTGACTTTTTCTACTTTGTCCAGATCCTTGCGAATACTCCAGATTTTCGTGAGGCAGTCCTGCACGATATCCCTAGCCGTTTCGGGTTCACGTACAATTGATAACGCGTATCTGTACATGCCGTCACTGGCGGGTAGGATTTCATTATGGTATAGATTGTGTGACATTCAGCAAGATGATGTGGAAGCTGAATGAAAAGTTACAGAAGAAATGAAATAAATATTTGATTACTTAAAAATGTTGGTCAGGTATTTATTTCGGATGTCCCGGTAGATATAAAAATCAGAATCTATTGAAATGATTTCATTATATCCAGTAAGCTCAGATACAACAACCAATGATGCATCTGCCAAATCCATCGGTACATCACTGAATTTATGGGTGAGTTGATTTATTCTTTTGATATGCTCTTCATTCAAATCAAAAATTCTCAGTCCACCTCTATCAATCCATTCCAGCAATGCAGACTGGGCCTTCACACTAAAGTCAAGCATGTGGGACGCTTCTGTAATTACAGGCCATGTGGTCCATAGATAACCCTCATAACTTTCCAGGAAACGAACGGCTTTCAAATGGTACTGATCCGATTGGTCAAAAAGGGCAATGATCGGACCTGCATCAATGAGCGTGTTTCTCACGAAGTTTAGATTTTAATTTCGACTTGTAAGCTGTAGAATGATCGGTTTTTCCACTTTTGGCTGTGCCAAACAGGTCACTACCTAGGGCAAACGGAAGCTGTTTGGATTGTTCTTTATTGAAATACATGGCTAATGCTTCTTTTACAATGGCAGATTTAGAAGAACCATGCTGCTCGCTATATTCATTCAGCTTTTGATTGGTATCGTTATCTAACCGAACATTGAGCATATTTTCTTTCTTACCCTTCATTGTATTACAAATGTATTACACATTTTCTAGAATTGAAAATTATTTACTTATGTCTTCTTTTTCGTACCCAATAGCCAATCAGGAGCAAGACTATTAAAATGGGGATGAGATACCAGCCTTTCCATTCAAATTGATATTCTAATGGTTCTGGATCAAATAAAAGCGCAATAAGTATGAAGTGTATCTTGATCATAACACCAAGTTATGAATTAGGCCTGCTTATCCCAAATTGCCTTAATCTGTCAGGACATTCGTTATGAAGATTGACTTGGTAAGTAGCCAAAGTAGGAAGAAAACAGCCGCCCACTTCAGGTAGACATAATAGAAATCTGTAGTGTCTTTGTATCTGGTTTCTTTGATCTCAGCCTTTTCCAGTCGGTCAATTTCATCAAATACTTGTACAAGTGCTTCTTTATCTGAAACACGATAAAACTTTCCATTTCCAATTTCAGCAATCTCTCGTAGGGTTGTTTCATCGAAGGTATTTTCTACCATCCTGGGTCTGCCAAAGAAGTCTGTGCCAAAAGGCACTTTACCTTCTCGTCCAATCGCGATCACATACATTTTGATGTTGTAGGCATTGGCCAGGTTGGCAGCTGTGATTGGATCTACATTGCCTGCGGTGTTGTCACCGTCACTCAACAGGATCATCACTTTCGATTCAGAAGTTGATTCTCGAAGAAAGTTGATACCGGAAGTAATAGCATTACCGATGGCTGTTCCTCTGCTTTCGATTTTATCGAAATCTATATCCTCAATTAGCTCATATAGGAGTCCATAATCGGTTGTCAATGGGCAAGAGGGAAGCGCATCCCCAGAAAAGATAACAAGGCCTATTCGATCTTGAAAACGACCTGCCACGAAGTTTCTCGCCACCTCCTTGGCAGCTTCCAATCTGTTTGGCAGAAAATCCATGATCTGCATAGACTCTGAGATATCGATATTTAATACAATGTCGATCCCTTCACTCCATTGCTCTACTTGCTCATTGGTCGTTTGCGGTCGGGCAAGACTGGTCATGATGAGTATCAAACTGATAACAAAGAATACAGGAGGAATAAACCTCAAATAAGTAATTGGATCACTTTTTAAGTCTTTTTTGGTTAATGCAACTGGAAGTTTCTGACTGAACCGGTTAATGATCAACCACCTGAGAATGAATAGGAAGGGGATGGCCAGCATGGCATAAAACCACAGCGGGTTGGCCCAATCAAAGCTTTGAAGCTTTTCTGGGGTAAACCACTCAAGTGAAAACCAATTTGCGACCTTACTTTCCATCTTTGATCTCCGCTATTTTTTTAGTGTATCTATCCTGTGTGAAATCCTCAATTTGTTGGAAATCCTGATAAATATTCTTCTGTACTCGTTTTCCGTATACCACGCTATCAATAGACTTCAACGGTTCTTTCAATTCACCAGCAAAATCCTGATTCAAAATTTCTTTGGTTGTCATCACAGAAAAAGGCACTTTATCTAATCGCTGCTGGTAGTTTTTCCAAAATACCAACGCCTTTTCAGCAAGTTCAGGTTTAGGATCAACTTTTAATTTCTTAATGTATTCGTTGTAAACTTCAGAAAATTGCTCGTATTGCATTCGCAACCTTCTTAGCTTAATCCACTTCAAAATCCGTTTGCCGAAAATCAGGAGCAGAATAATGATGAGAAGTATCAATCCACCAAGGATGTAATACATCAATGGATAGTTGAATTGACGGTCCACTGCTTGATAATCGAGGTTTGTTTTCAGCTTAGTAGAATCCGTAACTACAGGTGCCAGTTCTGTTAAAAAGATAGAGTCCAAGGGCGTTTCGATGACAGTAGAGTCTGATCCATTTAAAATAACCGCAGTGAGTTTCAGGTATTGAACCCGATCAATTTCAAACGATTGGATGGTGTAAACAGTGGAATCAAATGCAAGCCCATCTACAATCTGAGTAGGGTAGTACGTTTTGTTGCTGAATTCAAAAGGAGTGAACATGTAGAGACTGTCAGGGAACACCATCTCCAATTCAGGAGGGTAGCTAGCGGACATCCAGTAGTTCACATCCTGCCCAATTAGCAGACTATCTTCCACGAATCCTCCCTTTACGGTGATTTCTTGTGCGTGTAGGTGAAAGGTGCACAAAAGGGCAATGATGGTGAACAAACGTTTACCTTGTACGTCTCGCATTGCTTCGGTTTCTGTGTCTGAAAAGTTTAATAAGTTTTGGTACATAATCATCTTCTGTACCAATGGAAATGTAGTTTACATCATTCCTGCGGCAAAAATCTGCCAATGATTCCTTGTTCTTTCCATGTGTCTTCTCTACCGCATTTTTGAATTCACTTGATGAGGTGTTTAGCCAGACTGTTTTACCGGATTCTTTTTCATAGAGAGGAACAATTCCAAGGTGGGGAATTGCGGACTCTCTTTTGTCTGAAATATGTACCACAACTAAATCATGCTTTCTAGCCAGTCCTCGCATGGAGTGAGTAAAGTTCTCATCAATGAAATCTGAGATGATAAAAACGATAGCCTTTTTGTTGAGTAGGTTTAGTGTGTATTTGATTCCTCCGTCCAGATCGGTTTTTCGTGATTTAGGTTTGAGTGAAAACATGCGATTGATAATTTCATAGGCATGTTTCATTGTTTTGCTTGGCTTTATGTAATCCTCTACCTGATCTGAATATGCCAGTAAGCCGACTTTACTCCCTTCCCGAATGGCTGAGAGAGCGAGCAAACCTGCCATTTCTTTAGCTAAATCGATTTTTTGACGTTTGTCTTTGCCAATCTCTTGAGAAGCTGATACGTCTAAAAGAAAAAACACGGTCTGTTCTTTTTCCTCAATGAAGGTCTTCATGAAGGTGCCATGCCCTTTTGCAGTCACCCGCCAGTCGATGTTTCGTACATCATCTCCCCACTGGTATGGGCGCACGTCATCAAACTCCAAACCAGATCCTTTGAATATGGAATGGAAATCGCCTTGCATTTGCGAATTGATCGCTTTGCGAATGCGAATTTCGTATCTTCTGAGTCGTTTGAGAATGTCCTTATTCATTGAGTTATTTGCTTTATCAAGTTTGGCATTAATATGGCAACATTGATAATTGCAACACATTGTATGATCTTTGTAATTGATCAAACAATTCTTTGATCTTCAAAATTATATTTTCACGAATTCTTAGACCGATTTGAGAAACATTTTTTTAACCGCTCTTGTAATACTTTGCTACTGTTCGGGTCCGGAAGTGCCTGAAGACCTGATTGGCAAAGAGAAAATGGTCAAGGTAATGATGGAAGTACATTTACTTGAAGCCAAGGTCAATAATGTGCCTATTGATCCTTATGATAGCACGCAGGCGGTTTACGAGCATTACGAGAAGCTATTGTTTGAGGATCTTGGAATTACACAGAGCCAATATGAACGTAGCTTCAACTATTATGTAGATAATCCTGCCGATTTTGAGAAAATCTATAGCGCAGTGGTTGATTCATTGATGGCAAGAGAGCAAAAATCTAAATAGTGAAGATTTATCCAAGGGATGTAGAGGAGAAGTTGGGTTTTGATCTGATCAGGGATCAACTGGTTCGCTTTTGTCAGAGTAATAGGGGTGAAGTACTTGCTCAAAAAGCCAAGCCAACAGATAAATATGAAGTGTTGGTCAAATGGTTGAATCAAGCCAAAGAGATGATTCGGTTGAAGGGAAGCCCTGAGGATAAAGTCTCCTTTGAATTCCCGGATATCGACGATTTTCTCACTGAAGTGAAAGTTCCGGGATCGTTTCTAGAACCGGATGATTTTCATGAACTGAAAAGAGGTGTGAATACCCTGACTTCCTGGGTGCAGTTTTTTCAAAAGAAAGGAAGTGAATATCCAGAACTGTTGGCATTGTCCAGCCATATTGAGATAGACCCCAATCTGGCTATTCATATTGACAAGACCATCGATGATCGCGGTGAAGTAAAAGATTCTGCCTCACGAGAGCTTTCAGAGATACGATCGAAGATTGCAAAGTCCGAACGGGCTGTAAGGTCAGCCATTCAAAAAGTACTGAAAAAAGCCAAAGAAGATGATTTTACAGAAGAGGATAGCACGCTGACCGTACGTGACGGCAGATTGGTAATACCTGTAAAAGCCGAACATAAAAAACGTATTCAAGGCTTTGTTCATGACGAATCAGCAACGGGTCAAACCGTATATCTGGAGCCGGGGGAGGTTCTTGATCTAAATAATCAGGTAAGAGAGCTAAAATATGCGGAAAAACGTGAGGTTATACGAATTTTAGTTGCGCTTTCTGATCATGTGCGTGCTAATCTTAAAGACCTAAAAAATGGGGCATCATTACTTGAAAAGCTCGACTTTATTCATGCTAAAGCATTGTTGGCTGATTTGATCAATGGAGTAATCCCACCTACAGAAAAAACCACGAAATTTTCATTGGTTAATGCGATCCATCCACTGCTTTTTTTATCTCATAAAGAAAGTGGCAAGCCAGTAGTTCCACTCAATTTATCCTTGGATCATGAAAAACGAATTCTCATCATCTCAGGCCCTAATGCTGGTGGAAAGTCAGTAGCATTAAAAACGGTGGGGTTACTGCAGTATATGCTTCAAACAGGGCTACCTGTCTCAGTCAACGAAGAAAGCAAATTAGGATTTTTTTCCTCCATCTATATTGATATCGGGGACACACAATCTATTGAGGATGACTTGAGTACGTATAGCTCTCACCTGACTTCCATGAAGTTTTTCCTCGAAAACACAGATAAACGGTCGATGTTCTTGATCGATGAGTTTGGGAAGGGAACCGAACCGCAGTTCGGTGGTGCGATTGCAGAATCTGTTCTAAATGAACTGAACAAAAAGGAGGCCCACGGAATCGTAACCACTCATTATCAAAACCTGAAGAAGATTGGTGATGAAACGCCGGGACTGGTAAATGGTGCCATGAAGTATGATTTAGATGCATTGGAGCCACTGTTTGAGTTGGAGGTTGGAAAACCGGGGAGTTCATTTGCATTTGAAATTGCAGGAAAGATTGGATTACCTCAAGACATAATAGAGAAGGCACGAAAGAAAATCGGCAGTTCGCATGTTGCTTATGATCAGTTATTGAATCAACTGGAAAAGGAAAAAGCCCGATTTGAGAAGTTGACAAAGAAGTTGGAAAAAGATCAGGGGGATATCAATAAAGCCCGCAAAGACTATGAGGATTTAAGATCCATGCTGGAAGAAGATAAAAAGCGGATCCTCAAAGAGGCTAAACTTGAAGCAAAACAGATTCTGGAAAATGCTAACAAGGACGTAGAGCGGACGATTAGGGAGATAAAGGAAAGCAAAGCGTCTAAAGAACGAACGAAAGCTGCTCGTGAGAAGCTGGATCAGAAAAAGGTGCGTTTCGAAGAAAAGCCAAAGAAAAAAAAGGCTGATTTGAAAGAAGGTGATGTAGTGAAAATGATTGGGCAGGACACCACAGGGACGATCCAAAAGATCAAAGGAAAGCAGGCAGAAGTACTATTTGGATCTTTGAAGTCGATCGTATCCACCGATAAACTTCAAAAAGCTAACAACTCACCACAGGTAAGTTATCAGAAGAAGGTCAGGAAAATGGGGATAGACCTCAGCAGCAAAATGGCCAATTTTAATCATGAGATCAGTATCAGGGGAATGAGAGCAGATGAAGCCATGAATACCGTGGAGTCATTCATTGATGAGGCATTGCTTGTTGGGGCAGATGAGGTGAGGATCGTGCACGGCAAAGGGCATGGAGTGCTGAGAGAGATCGTGAGAAACGTAACCAAGGGACACCCCAGCATTGCTAGCGTGGAAGATGAGCACGCAGATAGGGGAGGTGCAGGAATTTCAGTAATTAAGTTGCAGTAATGGAATTTACCAGACATCAGCTTGCTTTGCGAAATGGGAATGAGAAGGAAGAAATCTGGATTGCTTACAAAGGAGTAATTTATGATGTCACTCACTCCAGGTTATGGCGAAATGGGAAGCATTATGAACACTGGGCGGGGCAGGATTTGACTGATGAATTGCAGGACGCTCCACATGATACAAAAGTTTTTGAGAAATTACAGGTCGTAGGTAGACTAGTAAAATGAAAATTATTGAATCTGGAATCAAAGATGTTAAGGCACATGAAAGTGTGAAAGTGGTGATGCCTAGTAACCTATATGGTTGTGAATTGGCTGAAAGTGTATTTGTAGGACCTTTTGTGGAGATACAGAAGAAGGTGAAGATTGGCGCACGTACCAAAATTCAGTCACATTCATTCATTTGCGAATTGGTAACCATTGGCGAAGATTGCTTCATTGGACATGGGGTAATGTTTATTAATGATGTTTTCTCATCTGGCGGACCGGCTGGTGGAGATTCGTCCAAATGGAAGTCTACCCGGATTGGAAATAATGTTTCTATTGGCTCCAATGCAACGATTATGCCGGTTAAGATTTGTGATAATGTGGTGATTGGAGCAGGTGCAGTAGTGACTAAAGATATCAGTGAACCCGGGGTTTACGCAGGTAATCCTGCTAAGAAATTGAGAGATATATGAGTATTCCATTTGTTGATTTAAAGGCTCAGTATGAGTTGATTAAAGAGGAGGTTGATCAGGCTATTGCTTCTGTCATTGATCAGACAGCATTTATTGGTGGTGAAGTAATTAAATTATTTGAATCAGATTTTGCGGAATATGTTGGTGCGAAGTATTGTATTGGTGTAGCGAATGGGACAGACGCGATAGAGATTGTTTTGAAGGCACTGGGAATTGGTGAAGGTGATGAGGTGATTGTTCCTGCGCTAACTTGGATTAGTACGGCAGGTGCTGTAAATAATGTAGGCGCAGAGCCTGTTTTTGTAGATGTATTAGAAAATGAGCGTACCGTCAATCCTGATTTGATTGAGCAGAAAATCACCGATAAAACAAAAGCTATTATTCCGGTTCATTTGTATGGATTACCTGCTCGAATGGATCAGATAATGGAGATCGCTAAAGAGCATAATCTCAAAATTGTAGAAGATTGTGCACAAGCTCATGGAGCCGAAATTAATGGTAGAAGAGTAGGTACAATCGGAGATGTGGCAACCTTTAGTTTTTATCCAGGTAAAAATTTGGGGGCATATGGTGATGCAGGTGGAATAGTGACGAACGATGAGAAAGTAGCTCGCACATGTCGAATGCTTTCAAACCATGGGCAGTTAAAAAAACACGATCATCAAATCATCGGAAGAAATTCAAGACTTGACACCCTACAGGCGGCAATTCTAAAGGCCAAACTTCCTTATTTAGAAAAATGGTCTAAATCTAGAATCCAAGTTGCTAATTGGTATGATGAAAAACTCAAAGGAGTCGGTAAGCCAATTACTCCTGGAGGGGTGAGACATGTTTTCCATTTGTACGTGATACAGTCAAAAGAAAGGGATGTATTGATGGATAAGCTAAAAAAGGTCAACATTGGTTGTGCCATTCATTATCCAACACCTTTACCTCATCTGAATAGCTATTCATATAAAGGACATAAAAAAGGAGATTTTCCCGTAGCTGAAAAACTTTGCTCTGAAATATTGTCACTACCCATTTTTCCAGAAATAACGGAAGAGGAGGTAGACTGGGTATGTGAAGCCCTTGCTAGTTAAATGAACATTTATATATTCATGGGGTGAAGATTTTATTTTACCTACTACTGATTTCAGTTGTGTCGTATATACCGGCACAGCCTATCAACGTTTTTAATCGAATTCACTATTCTACTAAAGATGGCTTGCCTTCTAATACTGTGTATTGTGCTGTTCAGGATGATGATGGATTCATATGGTTTGGAACAGATGCCGGTTTAAGTCGATTTGATGGAGTAGATTTCATTAATTACGGTTTAAAAGATGGTCTTCCTGATATGGAAATACTGAATTTCCACAAAGATCATAAAGGGCGAATTTGGATTTATACATTTAACGGAAAGTTATGCTTTATAGAGGATGGCGAAATTTATAGTGCAAAGAACACATCGTTTTTAGAAGAGTTAGACTTTAATTCACGAATTACTAGCATCAATACGGAAGGTGATTATGTTTTTATAACATCTTTAGGTGAAGGAGTAAAAATCATAAACGATCAGAAAGGGCTGGTAAAATCAATTAACGATGGAAAGAATTATTGTTATGGGGCATTAATCAATGACACATACTTCTACTTCTTCACCAATAGATTTTTCTCTTATCGTTTTTTTCATGAAAAGGTAGATTCCATTGCTGCTAGTAAACCCTTCGATTCTTTCAACATTTCTCTATTGGGCAAGATAAGTTCAACTGCGCTCTCTTATTGTGGAGCAGTTGGAGATAATATCATCGGTATTTCCCATAGTCTAAATGAAAATTTCATTTTTCTACTTAATACTCAGTCAAAAGAAATTCGGATCAAAAGAATAACTGGCTATAACGTATATAACTATAGGGTAAATGACGATACTATATTTCTTTTCACAAGTGAGGGGGTGAAAATAATTGATACCGAAACTCTTGAAATTACAGATTGGATTGGCTTGGAAAAAACCACACTTTTTAGCTCCGATGTAATGGGTAATGTGTGGTTGACTACTTTAAACAATGGTATTTTCTTTCTTCCAAAGAATGAAGTGAAACGTAAACAAGTTTCTATTTATGAGGATGTAATTGGAATGGACTCATTTGGTTCGCATCTATATATAGTAAACAGTAATAATGCAGTCTTAAAAGTTGATTCACTTGATAATTATAGTCATTTATTTACATTGAAGGACATATCTGCATTTATTGCGATTGAGGTCGATTCGTTGGAAACAATTTGGACGCTAAATTCAACTTCCTTTAGGAAAAATAATGTTGAAGTGGTTTTTCCTGATTCATATTTTGAAACAGGAAGTGCATTTTATTTTAAAGATAATACTCTATTGGGTCTTAAAAGGTCAGAGCTATGGTGGTGGAATCTTGATGAGGGAACTTATTTTTCAACAAAGAATGACAAGCTTGGTAAGACATATGGATATGAGTATTTAGATAATAGAAATGTAATTCTTGCTAATCAACATGGGTTGTTTCTGCTGAATTTGAAGAAGAAATCTGTATCGATTATACCAGCATTTCAAGATGTTCGTGTTACTAGTATTTCTTTAGATAAATATGAAAATTTTTGGTTAGCGACTGCAGGTTATGGACTTATCAGGATTCCAATGGGGGAGATAACCTCCTTTTCTTTAGAAAAAATCAAACAGTTTAGAGTAGATAATTATTCAGATATATATGAGAAAATTTTTATCATAGATTCTGTCTCCTACGCATCTAATCCAAGGGGTATAACACGGGTGTTATTTGATGAATCAGGTATTAAATATCAATACCACATTTCTGAATCTAATGGTTTAGAGCCCGGTCGGATAAATGGTCTTGAGTATTTTAATAAGAACATTTTCATAGCGCATAGCAATGGGATCTTTTATTTTCCACATGACCAGTCATTTTCTAATGATCCAGAATTCCCACTTTATATCGAAAAAATTACTACCACTGATTCGATTTTCTCTTACAAGGATTCAGACAGGATTATTCTGCCACATAACCCTGGCCCCATTAGATTCGAAACAAAGGCCGTGTATTTTAGAAATCAAAACGATCTCACTTATCAGTATAGATTAAAGGATTCATTTCAGAAAATTAATTGGAATACTACCAATAATAATGAGTTTGTTTTTCAGAGTTTACCATCAGGTGATTATGAATTTGAAGTAAGAGCAAAAGCTACAAATAGTCCCTGGACGCTTCCTGTTAGTCAAAAATTCTCTATTCAATCCATTTATTGGCAAACATGGTGGTTCAAAGTTATAATCACATTCATAGTAGTTACATCGATTGGTCTTATCTATTATTTCAGTTCTACTGCAAGGCGTAAAAGAACTGCACTGAAAAAGAACAAAATTGAATCTGATCTAAAGGCACTAAAGGCACAAATAAACCCTCATTTTCTGTTTAACTCATTAAACTCGATTCAATCATTTGTATTGGAGGGTAGTAAAGACATTGCGGAGGATTACCTTGTGAAATACAGTAAGCTAATGCGAACAATTCTTAATCATTCAAATTTACTTTCTGTTCCTATCTATGAGGAAATAGAATTAATGAAGTTATACGTAGAATTGGAAAAGCTTAGATTATATCAGAAGGTAGAATTTAATGTATCTGTTGATAGTCAAATCAATACATTCAATACAAAAGTTCCTTCGATGATTATTCAGCCATTGATAGAAAACTCTATTTGGCATGGTTTACAAAATATCAGTAAACCTGGTCAGATTCATCTAAATTTTGAATTGAAAGGAGGGTTAATTTCTGTTTCAGTAAAAGATAATGGTAAGGGGTTTTCAATCAATAATGAAGAAACCAACCCTAGAGGTATTCAATTGGTCAAGGAAAGAATTGATTTAATAAATAAACTTGAGGGTATAAAGTCGAATTTTGAAATTTCAACCAATAATTCTGGCACAAAAGTTACCTTTAGTTATCCTTCGAACCTTAATTAGAGATGATAAGATCACTAATCGTAGATGATGAGCCTAGAGCTATCCGTGGACTACAGATATTAATTGATCAATATTGTCCAGAAATATTGGTGATTGGATCCGCCAACAATATAAGCGAGGCGTATAAGCATATTATCAAGGAAAAACCAGATTTGATTTTTCTAGATATTAATATGCCAAATGGCTCAGGTATCGATTTACTTAAAAGAATTAATAGAACAACTCAGACCAAAGTCATATTTACGACAGCATATGATGAATTTGCCATAACAGCCATAAGACTTTCAGCTATAGATTATTTACTTAAGCCAGTCGATAAGAATGAATTGATTGAAGCGGTGGACAGATTTAAAGAAACCTCGCAAATTCGTGAACAGTTTGACATTTTCTCAGAAATCTTAGATCAAAAGAGATCAGAGCGCTTTTCTATAAGTACAACTGATGGAATTCGAGTGGTTAAATACTCAGATGTTAATTTCTTATCCTCTGAAAAAAATTATACAAGATTTCATTTAGTAGGATCAACTTTAATAACATCAAAGCCGCTTGGAGAGTATGAAAAATTACTTGATCAGCAGAAGTTTGTACGTGTTCACAGATCACACCTCATTAACATTGAAAAAATTATAGAATTTGACAAAAAGAAAGGAAACGTAATTCTTGAAAATGGAGATGTTGTGGAGGTTTCTCGTAATAAGAAAGACTTTCTTATAGAGAAATTGCAAAACCTGTAAATCCCTTCGTTCATTCAGAACTACACTTTATACCTCTATACTGACCATTTATTCATTATATGGTCAATTAAATGTATCATTATGTTTTTCGCCGTAGATTTGTGACAATAGAACCTAGTTCAAAAGGACTGACCCAATAATTCAAAGATATGATTCAAAAATTTAGACTAATTCTCTTTTTTACAATACTCACTTTATTCATCTCATGTAAAGATGATGACAGAGGAGGCATACCTTCCAATGAGGTGATTTTCGGATTTACAACTACCTCTATTTCTGAAAGGTTAGCAGAAGAATATGAACTGACTAAATTATATGTGACAATAGAAGATGAGAGTGGATTAGTTGTTTATGATGATGAAATATTTTTGAATCAATTTGATGAGAATTATGAAAGTGATCCCATCTCGTTAAATCTTGGATCATATCAACTAGAAGCTTTTTTTGTTTTGGACACTGATAGTATAGTTCGCTATGCCACTCCCAAGGATGGATCGGAAATGGCTTACTTGGTAAATAAACCACTACCCATTCACTTTGTTGTGAGTAAGGACGATGTGACTCATGTGGTACTTGAAGTGATTAGTACGGATGAGGGAGGTAGCGTAGATTTTGGCTATTCATCATTTAGTTTTAATGTGATTGAGACTTTTGATTTATTGCTAGGCGTATTAGCTTTTGATTATTCATCCAAACAATATGAGCTTACTGATGCAAACCTCACAATCTTGAACGAGGAGGATACGGTGATGACGGACGTACTGTTTGATGTTACAAATAAAGTAGTTCTTTCGGAGCGCTATGATAGCTTCAATTTGATAATTGAAAAGTCAGGATATAGGATCTTTGACAAGACCTTTACAATTGACTCATTGAGGCAGCATGATGGTACCAACCAATATGGTCCTCTTGAGATTACTCTTGAACAGGAAGTTGATATTACCACTGGTTTGATAGCCTACTATCCTTTTAATGGTAATGCGAATGATGAGAGTGTAAATAGCAACCATGGAAGCGTGAATGGTGCCTCTTTAACAGAGGATCGGAATGGAGTTGGAAGTTCTGCATACAGTTTCGATGGGGAAGATGATTATATAGATCTAGGTGGTTCAGAAATCTTTTCTCTTGGTAATTATGAAGGCTTTGCTATTTCCGCCTGGGTAAAAAGCAATGAAGTTTCAATTGAAACACCTAATGATAATATGACAATATTCAGTAAGTATATAGCGGCTTCTGATAACCGGTTTTATAATCTTTACATTGTTGCAGATCATGATGTTCGATTTGCAACTTGGTCCAATGGTTCAGAAAGTCCTTCAGATGTTGTTCAAGCTGATATCGGAAACGAATGGAATCATATAACCCTAGTTAGTAGCGATGGAAAGTATTTGTTATATCTCAATGGTGTTTTAAGCGAAGAGGTATCTAAAACTTTTGATATAAAAACAGGATCTACTACTGCTCATGCTATGATTGGAGCTGTTCATCATTCAAGTACTATTTATGATAGAATTTTTAATGGATCTATTGATGAGGTTCGCATCTATGATCGCGCGATAAACTCTGCTGAAGTGGATGCTTTGTTTAATGATTGATTATCCCTCTTATTTTGTTCTTTCGAGATGCTTTCTTTTCATGTTTAATGAAAAACTATATTACTTCAAATTTTGAAGTCCCCAATCAACTACTTCTTTATGCTTCCAAAATTTTTAAAGCCTATTCTTAAAACTGCTGAAGAAATCCCACCTACAAAATATCACTCACCTATATTTATTACTGGTTGTATGCGAAGCGGTACAACATTCTTAGTTGATAAACTTTCAGCACATCCACAGCTTTTTAAAATAGGTGTAGAACTTAATCTGGTGTGGGAGGAAATAGGAGGCACTGAAACCACAATAAGGTGTGAATACAATGATGGCTCAGAAGCTTCAGCATATCATACTTACCAGATGACTCGATATATAACTGATTTTATTAGTGAAGGTAAGTCTATAAAAAGGCATCTGATGCGATGGGTGAATAAAAGAAATAAACAAACAGGAAGAGTATTTTATGATTGGGATCAAATAATTCCGGTTAATAAATCACCTCATTTGATCAATAAAATTCTATATGTAGACAAGCTTTTTCCAAAAGCAAAGTTCATTTTTATCATTAGAGATATATACTCATATTCATCAAGTCTTAAAATACATTTTGATAATGATTATAAAAGCAGGAAAAAAATTTCATTTCAAACCAATGAGAATGGAGCGTGCTGGTCTAGGGTCACCGAGGATAGTGTACCTTCCAATCTAAATGGTTCTCCTTGCTACCCAAATGACTTTTCCACAATTCCATCTATGTGGATTCGTCTGAATAAGGTGGGCTTGGAATCCTTGCAAAAAATAGATAGAAACCAATATTTAGTTATTTGCTATGAGGATTTGATCCGGCATCAGGAGCGACTATTTAAAGAAATTTTTGCCTTTCTTAACTTGAATGCAAAATTCATCAAAGTTGAGGAGAGTATAGCAAAACGAAAAGTCGATTTAATAAACACAACATCCAAAGGCAATCCATTGACCAAATGGAAAAAAGAATTAACCAGTGAAGAGAAAAAAAATATTGACAGGGTAATTGAGAATGAGAAGAATGATTATGAATACGTAATAGACAAACTTAGAAATTTGAAAGCTTAGTTTTCGGAAAATACAGAGTAGTAGTGATAGAGACGATCACGGTTAAAATATTGGAGAAGTAATTTCCTGTTTTGATCAAGTTGTTTAATTTCTTTTTTCTTATCAAACCATTCTATATCTTCAAGGTTAAAGGTTTGAATGCCTATACTTTTCAATATTCTTTTGAAATTATTCTTTTCATTTAGCACCAGTCTTTTCTTCAGGAGTATTGCATTGAAAATCAACCCTAAGGCTTGCATTCGATTATGATAACAGATGACAATGTCTATGTTATTCATCATTTGTATATACTTATCGAAAGGTAAAAATTCTTTAATTGGGATATGATTATTTAAGTATTTCTTTGCAGACTGTTCAATTCTTTTGATTTCAGCCTCATTGCCATACGCCAATAGGGAGTATACAGTTCTAATATTTTTTATACTAGAAATTTTTTTATAAACGTCTGGCTGATTTCCACTTAAATAACCAGAATTACCAACATAGCATATGAAACCGTCTGCTTTGGATTCTTTCTCATTGGGTAATTCTATTTTTTCAAAAAAAGATCGACAATATAGAAATTCATGGAATTCAGCTTTCAAATTGAACTTTTGCTTTAGCTTATTATAAAATATTCTGTCCCAGAATAGAAAAAAATCAATTTTCTTCAATGCTTTTTTGAGCTGCTGTTTACGTATCCATCTGGTTACATATTTTATAATTGACCGCCTTGGAAGGATCCTCTTTGTTTCTCTTTCGAAATAATTTGTTTCGAAATAGTTATAGTACTCATAGCCCCAAAATACCCATGAGAGCCGCTTCCCTGAAAGCCTTGGTATAAGACTTAAGTAATGTGGATAAAGTGAATGAAAGACTATATGATCAAATGCTTCAAGCTCATTCCTGAGCTTTTTCATTGAGGTGACTGGGCGGACATCAAAATTTGTATAAGATTGTAACTTGTTAGGGACAGTGTTGAAATAAACAAATATGGTATTTGACTTCTTGAAACCAAAATACCTTAAGCCGTACATGAAATTAGCAGAAAAAGTAGTGTTATCAGGGAAGAGGTGAGCAATTCGCATTGTGCAAATCTATCAATTCGAACCATGTATTTGGGCTGATATTAAATGCTATTTTTGAGTCATAATTATTTAATAATGATCCCAGTAAATAAACCGTTTTTGCCACCGAAGGAATATTTTGTTAGCCAACTGGATGATATATGGGAAAGAACATGGTTGACCAATAATGGCCCTAATGTTCGTTTACTAGAGGAAAAGTTGCAGAATTATTTAAACCTTAGCAATAAGGTCGTATTAGTTAATAATGGTACTATCGCTTTACAAATTGCGATTAAAGCACTTGATCTTAAAGGACAAATTATTACAACACCATTTTCTTATGTAGCTACTGCGAGTAGTATTGTATGGGAAAGTTGCGAGCCTGTTTTTGCAGACATAGATAAAGATACCTTTAATATAGATGTGAAATCAATAGAGTCTCTTATTAGTTACAATACAGTCGGAATAATAGGTACACATGTATTTGGAAATCCATGTGATATAAAGGCAATTAACCAGCTGGCACACGCAAATGACTTAAAAGTAATATATGATGCAGCACATGCATTTTCTGTTAAATATGAGGAGCAATCAATATTTAACTATGGAGATATTTCGACTGCCAGTCTGCATGCTACCAAGCTCTATCATTGCATAGAGGGGGGATTTGTTGCTACATCAGATATGAGTTTTGTCAGAAAATGTGAACTTATGCGAAATTTTGGTCATGATGGTCCTTATCAATATTCAGAATTGGGAATAAATGGAAAAAACTCTGAATTTCATGCGGCAATGGGATTAGTAAATCTCGAGTTTATTGATCGAGTTATTGCTAAGAGAAAATCCCTTGTCAATGTATATGAGTCTCTCTTGTCCGAACTTCCAATTACCTTTCAAAGATGGGAGTTGGGCGCCACAAGGAATTATGCATATATGCCAATTTTATTCGAATCTGAGAAACAACTTATAAAGACGACTGCTTTTCTTGAAGCAAACGAAATCAATACTCGAAGGTATTTCTATCCAACATTGGACCAACTGCCCTATTTATCTACCAGCGATCGCATTCCAGTTGCTAGAGAAGTAGCACGAAGAATAATTTGTTTACCTCTTTATTACGACTTAAGTGTTTCCAAAGTGGAAATGATTTGTGAGCTGATCAAAAGTTCGATGAAACATAATTAGAGATTAACCCCCATGTTTTCTTATCTACTGTAATTTTATCTTGTTTATTAAAACGACATTCTATTTCAGGACATTCATTGATAATATTTAACGTCTTCATTTTTTTTAGAATAAGGTTGGGATTTTCAACAAATTCTTCAAAATGAATGGTCATTTGTTTGTTTTGAGGGATCTTAGAAAGTCCTTCAGTTATTCCATTATTATTACTCCTAACTTGTTCCACTACCTGTTTCCAGTCAGGTAATAATTTAAGCTCTTTATAGTTCGGAGGCTTAAATGAGTACCAATAAGAAGTATTTCCAAAAAATGATTCTCTAGCCTTTAGTAATGATTGGGCATTGTACCTAATGTCTCGCTTTAGATGCAGAAAATAAAAATTTTCGGAAAGATCATTTAGAAGTGGAATATGCCAGTTCATATTTAGCGCTTTCAGAATCAATGGTTTATTAAATGCGTTTTGAAAAGTGCCCAACTCTTTAATGAAAATATCAAGATTTTTTAGTTTTTTGGATTTGTCTAATAGACGACCATTTTCGTCAAACTGAAAAAAACGATTCCAAAAGTACCAGAATTCATGAGGTTGATTAGGACCCCTGGTTTTTCCAAGCTTGGAGGAAAAGTCTTCAGTTTCTTTTAGAGGAAATATTTCATCTTTATCATCTAATTCATGGAGCATTTGATAAATCCTGGTACCTAGATAAGGTGAATAGTAAAAGCGGGAAATGATATTATTTGGATATCCGAATAGTCCCGTTTTAGCAAGAAATTGATAAAGCAAAGTAGTTCCACTTCGTGCACAACCCATAATAAAAATTATTGGTAAGTGAGGTTTCTGTCCTGAAGCTACTATTTTTTGATTCGTACTTTTCAATAGAGATTCTAGCTCATTTAGCACATTTTCAAGAGATTTATTCCTCTTGTGATCTTTTTGGCGATCTTTATCTTTCATGTTGTTTAATGGTGTCAATAATTGTCTCCATTTCCCTTAAACTATATCTGTGGTCTATAGGTAAGGGAATGAGTTCTCCACTCATTCTCTTTTCAAAATCAAAATTATCCTCTCTGTCTAAACATTCCTTCCATAAAATTGGGGTATAAATCATTTTATTCCAGATTTTTTGATGATCGATTTGTATTTTTGGCCAATAGGGATAATAAAGCGGGACTTGTCCATTAAGGTTCAAGTTGAGTTTATTTGATTCATCTAGTTTTCTTGAAAGAATGCGATAGTTATTGATCCTTTTTAATCTAATAGACTTTAGGTCTATTTGCTGCATTACTCTTGATGAATAGGCTGACATTTTAAGATTATTGACAGTTTGTTCTTTTTCCAGTGATTGATAATATTCATATGCTTCATCAAGTTTTCCTTCTTTCCTTAATTTCAGATGTGAAGTATTGGGTTTAATACCTTTTGCCGACCTTTGTATTTCAATGAAATTTGGATAGTCTAAAAAACTTCCGTCAGGTACCCCAAAAAATTTTCTCAGACTATTAAAAGACCAAGTATTTATTTTAGGAGCAAAAAATGCTTGAGAATTATCTACTATAAGTCTAGTTTTAAATAGGCTCCAAAGTGATTTAATATATTGAGTCTTCAATCCATAATAATTCACTCCAATAATAAATTCGTCACCTTTAAGATTTGGTAATTGCTTAAATTCCAAAGATCTATTTAAAGGAATAAACGAATAAGAAATTCTTAACTTTTTAATTGGTTGAATTAGTGCATCACATGAGTAATAGGGTAAATAGATTTTTTGTGGAGTTGTGTTTTTCAGAATAAAGAATAATGCAGATCGACCATTTGAAAAACTAAATTCCTTTCTTATCCTATAATTATTAGGTTCGCTTAGTAAATCTTCCTCTTCTAGAAAACCACCTATAGCCTTCATGTTAATTGATAATTCTTCAGAAATTCATTGAGCTCACCCTCACTGCAATTAAAAAGTAAGTCAAGAATTGAAAGATTTGGGTGAAAATCTTTTGAGATCTGCCTATAATTAAAGTTCAGTGACTCAATAAAATGTAGTTCAATACCCTCATTATTGAAAGATTTCTTAGAATATAATTCCATTCCTCCTGGGAGGTTTATATAATCAGTGGCAGATTCTTCTTTACAAATATGAATAACTCGCTCAGAACCCTTAATGGAAGAATCATAAAAATCACTTTCCTTGAAAGTTGCTTTGAGTCCTAAGAAATTAGCCGAGAACTTTATACTGGCAATTGCCATTTTATCAATAGTATGGAAATTAGTATCAAAAAATGAATTTAACTCTGGATAAAAAGAATCAAAGTTTTTTGATTTAGCATAAGATTGTTTTATCGATTTAAGGAACCCATTTTTCCATTTTTCAAAGAGGTGAGTATGGATTTTGGTTTCATTGATCTTCTTGTTTGAACTTGCTTTTGATAATGGAACAGTGAAGAATGTAGGATGACCATTTAAGAGTAATTGGTTTCGATTAATCCAACCTTGTTTGATAAAATTTGAGTCAGTTAGAAAAATGAATAAATCACTTGACTCGATTAATTGAAAATAACCAATGTATGGAAAAAGATATGGTTGCATAATTGCCAGTCTCATAGCTTGATAACTTCTGCTTTAACTTAAATTATTTGTTTTTCAGCATTAGTAAACTCCAACAATTTGCACCGAATACCTTAAACGTGAATCAATAAACATTTTTTTTTTAAAAGTAATCGATAGTCCTTAAGAGGACGACTTCTACCTCTATTAAAAGCATCCTTTTCTTACTTGTTTACCAGAAATCGCAGGTGAGGTTTAAGTAATAGATTTGAAAAACAAGTCCTGCATGCTCGCAGGATCAGTGTTTTAATGTCTCAGACTATTTAGATTGAGAATCAGACTGCCCGCAAATGCAATTATCACAAGAATTGACCCGGCCATCATTATTTTATTCCCGGTAAAATATGTTTGAGGTTTAAACTCAAAAACTATCAAATAGCTACCTTCAGGTATTGGCAATGCACGTAATACATAATTTGCCCTAAGAATTTCAACTTGTTCCCCATCAATGGTAGCTTCCCATCCATCAGGATAGTAGATTTCTGAAAATACTCCCATCGCAGTTCCATTGCTTATTTCAGCTTGATAGGTGACTCTGTTAGGTGTTTTCTCAGTTAGTGTGATGATGCCAGAACCCGAAATTTGAGGAATATTAAATTTACTTTGATCGATTACAGCTTCATTTTTTGTGTTGATGGAACATACCTTCCCAATTTCTTCATCTGGAGAACTCACAGGAATGATTGTTGAAACAGTCCAGCCATTTCCATTGGCATACCTATTTGGGAATACACCATTCTGCTGTGTACCTGCATACAAAAACTTCGTGTTAAGCATGTTTAATACTTGCAAGTTTGAGAAATCAAGTGATTGATTTTGAAGTGACTGGAATGCACTTTGCATCTCCGACTGCAAGCAGTAGTCGATCAAATCCTGATATCTTCGAATCTTAGCTCCATGGTACCCTCCAATGGATTCATGGTAATAAGAAGTTCTGTTCTCATTAAATGGATTTTGGAGATTTAAAACTCGCTCTCCGTAAAGCGCCTGAGAAGTAATTGTTTTATCCACTTCGGTCATTGCAAAAAATTCTCTGGAAGGATCTTTAACAAACTTTTCTTCACCGAGGAATCGCTTTGTTAGTGAGAAACTATCCACCAAGACAATCACTAAAAAGCCAAGCATCACCTGCTGTATTTTTACTTTCTTTTTGAAAAGTGACCACAATAGTATTGCAAATGATACCACAAACATGAGTGCCCTCAGTGTGTCTTTTACAAGCAGCGACTTGCGATCATCTCTTATTGCGGTAATGAACCAGTCGGGCAGTTGAGCATCTATCGCTCCTCTGTATCCCAATGCGCCTGAAAATAGAAGCAGTGCAACTAAAAGTCCTCCACCTATTCCGAAAAGAATAAATGCTTTTTTCCTCAATTCCGCATTCCATTCTGAGCTTACCAGCTTTTCCAAAGCTATGAACCCCAACAAATTCATTGCAAAAATGGTGATGATGATGGTGAATGTCACAGAACGAAATTTGTTGTATCCCGGCAGGTAGTCAAACAGAAAATTATTGAAAGCTTCAAAATTGTTGCCCCAACTCATCATGATCCCAAGTACAGTAAGTGATATTAACCACACCTTATGTTTTTTTGGTAAAATCAGAATACCGAGGATGAATAGTAGAACTGTAAATGTTCCTGCGTAGTACGGAGCGGTAAGTGGCTGATCCCCCCAATATGTGGGGATAGCTTTTACTTGTTGAGCAATTTGTGAGCGGTTATATCCTGCGTTTCGCAAAGCATCCGCAACTGCAGATTTAGTTGATAACTCCTGTTGGGATGAGCCACCAAAAATATTTGGGACAAATAAGAAGAGCGGTTCAGCTATGCCATTGCTATATCTAAAAGCATATTCCTTGTCTAAACCGGAGGAGGCTTGTTGATCGCTTTTCAGCTCTGACTTTCCACGAATGGTGTATTTGCTGTATTCCAACGTTGTAGCTAAGCGTCCATAATTAGCTCCCACTGCCAGAATAGCTGCCAGAATCATTAGAGCAGCATTAATACCAGAAGGCTTAAAGTCTTTTTCACGGATTGCCTTAACCAAGGCATTTATTCCATATGCTGCCACGATTATGGCGAGGTAATAAGTGATTTGTGGGTGATTGGCTCGAATTTGGAGGCCTAAACCCAAGGCTGTCAATCCAAAACCCAGCCACCTTTTACCTGTAAATGCCAAATGAATACCACCCAAAACCAACGGCATCAATGCAACTGCGGCAATTTTAGCATTATGACCAGCCATGATTCCTATCATATTGAATCCATTAAGCCCGAATGCAATTGCCCCCGCAGCAGCTATCAAAGGCCGCACTTTGAAACAAAGAAGCAGAATATAGAAGCTTACCAGGCACACAAACAAAATTCCTTCTGGGTGTTTCATCCCAAGCATCATTCCTTTATATACGTATTTTAGAATGTCGCCTGAATATTGAACACCTGTTAAATACGCTGGCATCCCACTAAACACATATGGATTCCATAGAGACTGTTCACCAGTTGTATTGCTGAACTGCTTAATTTGATTATTACCGCCCTGTGCCTGCAAAATGTCATGTTGCTCAATTTGCTTATCACCTAGTAAGGATGGGTAATGAACAAGGAAGGTAACAAAAAGAAACCCAAGAATAATTAAACCATGGGTGAGTATGTTTTTCTTAAGGTTGGCGTTCATTTTGGAAGGTTAATTTTTAAGAATCGTTCAAAGGTAGAATGAATGAGTGTATTGATATCTGGAGAGATTCGAAATCTGTAAATCAGATATACAAATACTATTGTTGTGAATAGAGATCGGATAAGTATTGATACAACAGGATGCCATGAAGGCTGAAAAAAATAGGCTGCAAGTCCCAAAAAGAATCCGATGGCGAATAATGGAAAATGAGATTTTATCAGTGGCTGTATTCTGAAATGGTACCAAACAAATCCGACTTTGAGAATTATATGAAACAAAATTGCAATTACATAACTGAAAACTGCACCATTGATGCCCCACAGAGAAATGAAAAAGTAATTGAGTATAATCAAAACTACAGCAGCAGCTAGCTGAAAGAGGAGGTTGTATTTGTATAAATGAGAAAAATTAATGATCTCCCCTGCAAAGCTTGAAACCATTAAAGTCAGTTTTGTAAAGCAAACACCGACCACCACCCAGAAACCGGCCTGAAATTCTGAGCCCTTAGGAATGAAATCGAAAAGATCTTTCAGGTTGGTAATAATACCTATGAACAAAAGAAGGCCTATCACAGACATTGTAATTGAACCTCTTTTAAAGAGGCTATCTACCTCTTTCATGTTTTTTTTGGCAAATTCAGAAGAAATAACTGGAGACAGGACTTTGCTCATATTTCTACGAGGCATCTCCACTATTACCGCTATAAAAAAACACGTATTAAATATTCCATTCATTGCTGGGCCTAGCTGTGCAGTTATTTGATCATAAGAAATGTTATTAATGATTGCAAAACTTCCGGCAAGAGCCATTGAATAGGAGCCAAACCTGACCAATTTCCCCCTCCACTCCTTGGTTATAACGCTAGATTGAAAATCAAAGCGAAAGCCATGTGCCAC